>JALWYU010000086.1 GCA_026992635.1 Bacteroidota bacterium
CCCCCAGCCACTTACACCCCGCCCGGCCCAAACCTCACACAATATTCTGAACATGTTCCCGCAATGCCTCTATATACTCCTTAATCTGGACCGCCAAGTGGTGGATCGGCGCCCATTGCGCTTTGTTGCTCAGTGTGGTGATTTCCCGGTGCATTTCCTGGCAGAGGAAGTTCAGGGTTTTGCCGTGGGGTGGAGGCTCGTTCAGTTTTTTGCGGAAGGCAGACAGGTGGGCGCGCAGTCGGTCTTTTTCTTCGGTGAAGTCCATTCGGAGGATGTAGTAGAGCAGCTCTTGTTCCAGGCGTCCTGGTTCTATTTCGGTATTGGTCAGGTTGAGGGAGGCTTTAATTTGTGAAAGGGCTTCGGGCAGTTTCTGGTGGAGGTGTTGGTTGCGTACCTGTTCTTCCTGGTCAATTTGGTGGAGGGTGTCTTCTATGGCGTTCAGGAGCTGGTGGAGTTTGGTGTGGATTTTTTTGCCTTCTTCCTGGCGGAAGTGGAGGGTTTGGTTGACAGCCTGAGTCAGTAAGCTCTGGAATTGTGTCCATTCTTCTTCGGAGAGGGTTTCGCGTTCGGTGTTGAAGATCCCGGGGAATTGCATAGCGATTTGCCAGGGGTCGTGTACTGGGATTTGCCACTGGCGTGCACGTTCTGTAATCCAGTGCAGTGCCTCTTTGAGGACTTCCTCCTGGATGGGCAGTTCGGGCAGGTGAAGCCATTCACTGCGCACCCAGCATCGGATGGTCCCGCGTTGCAGGGTTTCCAGGAGGAAGTTGCGGATTCGCAGTTCGTAGGCGCGGAGTTCTGGCGGTAATGATAGGTGGACTTCGGCGAAGCGGTGGTTGACAGTGCGTATTTCAACTTCGTAGTGGCGGTTCCCGATCGTACCCTGTGCAGTGCCTTCGCCGGTCATAGAGTGGATGCCATGGCTGGTGGTCATGGTTGTGCAGTGGGTTGGGTTTCCCATTGGTGGGGTGCGGGGAGCAGTGCCTGGATGTATTCTTCGGGTGAGAAGGGCATCAGGTCGGTGGCGCGTTCGCCGGTGCCCACGTAGAAGACGGGCAGGCGGAACTGGTGGACGATACCTAAGAGGATGCCTCCGCGAGTGGTTCCGTCCATTTTGGTGGCGATGATACCGCTGATTGGCAGGTATTGGGAGAAGACTTCAGCCTGGCGAATCCCGTTTTGTCCGGTTGTGGCGTCTATGACGAGGAAGGTTATGTGCGGAGCGGACTCGTCCAGTTTTTTGAGGACGCGTACGATTTTGGCGAGCTGGTCCATGAGGGGCTGGCGTGTATGGAGTCGTCCAGCGGTATCTATGAGGACGGCATCCAGGTTTTGGGTTTGTGCTTTGTGCAAGCCCTGGTAAGCTATGGCGGCGGGATCCTGTCCGTATTGTCCCTGGATGATGGGGAGGTTCAGGCGGTTTGCCCAGATGGCGAGTTGTTCCTGGGCACCTGCCCGGAATGTATCGGCAGCCACCAGGAGTGGACGACTATCTGGATATCGGGTTTGCAACAGGTGGGCGAATCGTGCTACGCTCGTGGTTTTGCCCGTGCCATTGACGCCGACGAACAGGTAAACGGTGGGCTTGTAGCGTTCAATCAGTGTTGCGGGGTCCTGGGTGGGTTGGGCATTTTGAAAGATGGCGAGTAGTTGTGCACGCCAGCAGGCGATGTACTCATCGGGGGAGGTACTCCGGCACTGTTTTTCTACCTGTTGTGCGAGTGTTTCCACCAGGTCTAAGGGGACGTCAGTGCTGATCAGCCATTCTTCAATGCGCTCTGCCCAATCGGCGTTGCTATTGGTTCCGGTGAAAGTTTTTCGGAGGCGGTGGAAGAGCCGTTGCCAGAAGCCCATGAATACGTAGGGTGGGTTGCCTGTGTGCGCTCAGTGGTGTATCGGGTTATTTTCTGGAGGTGGGCGGCGTTTGGGTTTGCTTGAGTCGTTCCTGGATTTCTTTGAGAACCTGTTCTACCTGGTCAATGGGCACGACGCGCTTCCGGAACCCATAGGAACCCTTAGGCTTCCGTTCGGCATAGATGATCATGGCGTGTGTGGGTCCGCCTTTTGCCATGTCAGGAAGATTTCACGACACCCACTTCGCGATGGAGTGTGTGTTTACGCAGGTAGGGATTGTATTTGCGCAGTTCCAGTTTACCGGATCGGTTCCGGCTCTTGTAGACGTAGTAGCGGGATACGCCGCCTATACCTTTTCGGGGTTGTTCTGTGCATTCCAGGATGACTAAGATGCGTCCGCTTTTCTTTGCCATGGTTCGGCTCGGTTTAGATTTTTATGCCCTGCCGGCGTAATTCTTGCAGGTAGGGATAGAGTCCCTTTTTGCGGATGATTCGGAGTGCGTGGGTAGAGACTTTCAATGTGATCCAGCGTTTTTCTTCGGGGATGTAAAATCGCTTTTTCTGGATGTTGGGCAAGAATTTGCGTTTGGTTCGTCGGTTGGAGTGAGAGACGCGATAGCCTGTTCGTGGTCGTTTTCCTGTCAGCTGGCAAACCCGAGCCATCTCCGTTCTGTTTCAGAAGCTAAACAAAATTGTTTGCCCGAACGGCAAAGGACACATTAAGGTGATTGCGTAAACACAACTGGCAGGCGAGAAGTTCCCGGATTCCGTGAAGAAAGTTCGCAAAAAGGGGAGTACATTTTGAGAAATGCAGGGGGCAGGGGAGTCAGTGTCAGGCAGGTTGTGCGTAGTCGTTGTTTGTTGACTGGGCGGTCAGTCAAAAGTGTTTGTCTCTCATGGCGGCACGGTTTGTCCATTTGCATCTGCACACGATTTACTCTTTGCTGGACGGTGCGGTGTCGGTTGATGCGCTGGTTGAGGAGATTCGTCGGTGGGAAGTAAAAGCGGTTGCGATTTCCGACCATGGCCACTTATTTGGCTTATTTGCTTTTTGGAAGAAGGCACGGGATGCGGGCATCAAACCGATTTTGGGCTGTGAATTTTATTTGGTGGATGACCGGAAGAAGCGGGATGTCTCGCAGCCCGTTTATCATCAGTTGCTGCTGGCGATGAATGAGGAGGGCTATCGGAATTTGATGCGCCTTGCGTCGTTAGCGTATTTAGAGGGTTACTTTCAGAAGCCCCGGATTGACCGTGCGCTGATTGCGCAGTATCATGGTGGATTGATTGCCACGAGTTCCTGTCCACAGGGTGAGATTCCCCAGGCGCTTTTGCGTGGTGATTATGAAGAGGCGGTTCGTCGGTTGCGCTGGTGGCTGGAAGTGTTTGGCGATCGGTTTTACATAGAGGTTCAGCGGCATGGTTTGGCAATAGAGGATCGTTTGAATCCGCAGTTGTTGAAGTTGGCGCGGGAGATGGGCGTTCCGGTGGTGGCAACCAATGACGTGCATTATTTACGTCGGGAGGATGCGGAAGCGCATGACGTGCTTTTGTGCATTCAGACGGGAGCGTTGCGCAATGATCCGAAGCGCCTTCGCTTTGAAACCAATGAGTTCTATTTGAAGTCGCCTGAGGAGATGTCGGAGTTGTTTCGGGATATTCCTGAGGCGGTGGAGAATACGGTTCGGATTGCTGAACGGGTTGAGGAGTATTCCTTAGCGCGACCGGTGTTGTTTCCTGCTTGTCGGTTGCCAGAAGGGTTTCGCACGCCTGAGGAGTATTTGAAGCATCTGGTGGAGAAGGGTGCGCGTGAGCGGTATGGGGATCCACTACCTGGTGCGGTACGTGAGCGGATTGATTATGAGTTTTCGGTGATTAAGCGGATGGGGTTTGCGCCGTATTTTTTGATTATTCACGAGATTTTGGAGATGGCGCGAGCGATTGATTGTCGTGTGGGTCCGGGGAGGGGTTCGGCAGCCGGCAGTATCATTGCGTATTGTTTGGGCATTACGCGGATTGATCCTCTGAAATACAATTTGCTGTTTGAGCGCTTTTTGAATCCGGATCGTGTGTCGTTGCCGGATATTGACATTGACTTTGAGGATGAGAAACGCAATTTATTATTGCAAAAAATAGCGGAGCGCTATGGCAAGGAGCATGTAGCGCAGATCATTACGTTTACGTCCATTGCCTCGCGGACGGCAATCCGGGATGTAGCGCGAGTGCTGGATATTCCGCTGGCGAAAGTAGAGGAGATTCTGTCGTTGTTGCCGGAGGTGGCGCCCAATCAGCCGATGCCTATAGAGGAGGCACTTGCTGAGGTGGAAGCATTGCGTACGTTGTACGAGCGTGACGAGACGGTTCGTCAATGTCTGGATTATGCCCGGCGCATAGAAGGGAATATTCGGCAGACGGGATTGCACGCGGCGGGTGTTGTGATTGCGCCTTCTCCGTTGTTTGATCTGATTCCACTGGCTGTGCATAAAGATTCGCATTTTCCTATTACGCAATGGGAGCATATCTGGCTGGAGGAGGCGGGACTCATCAAGATGGATATTCTGGGCTTGGCGAACTTAAGCATTATTTCCAGGACGTTGCAATTGATTGCGGAGCGGCATGGCAAGACGATAGACATAGACCGGATACCGCTGGATGATGAAAAGACGCTGGAGTTGTTTCGGCGTGGTGAGACGATTGGTACGTTTCAATTTGAGTCGGCAGGAATGCGCCGGTATTTACGGCAGTTACGCCCTACGAGTTTTGAGGATATTGTTGCGATGGTGGCGCTGTATCGTCCAGGTCCGCTGGAATACATTCCCTCGTACATTCGGCGTAAGCATGGTGAAGAGGAGGTGACGTATTTGCATCCGGAGATGGAGCCCATTCTGAAGGATACGTATGGGATTATGGTTTATCAGGAGCAGTTGATGATGGTGGCGCAGCGCTTAGCGGGGTTTAGTCCGGGGCGTGCGGATACGTTGCGGAAGGCGGTTGCGAAGAAGCAAAAGCAGTTGTTGGAGTCGTTGCGTACGGAGTTTATAGAGGGGTGTGTTCGGAATGGAATAGATCGGGGTGTGGCAGAGAAGATTTTTGCGGACATTGAAAAGTTTGGTTTGTATGGGTTTAATCGGAGTCATGCGGTGGCGTATGCGTTCTTAGCGTTTCAGACGGCGTATTTGAAGGCGCATTATCCGGTGGAGTATATGTGTGCGTTGCTGGATAAGATGATCAGTGGAGAGAAGCGTGGTCGCCAGAGTCAGAAGTTGCTGGTTTACATTCGTGAGTGTCAGCGGATGGGGATTGCGATTTTGCCGCCGGACATTAATGAGAGTGAAGAAGGGTTCACGATTGTTGGGGATCGGGCGATTCGCTTTGGTCTGGGTGCGATAAAAAATGTGGGGCATGGTGTGGTGCAGGAGATTTTGAAGGAGCGTCGGCGCGGCGGCCCATTTAAAAATTTCCTGGATTTTTGTTCGCGGGTACCCAAGTTGAATCGTCGTGTTGTGGAGGCGCTGGTTACGGCGGGTGCGTTTGACCGGTTTGGCTTGCCACGAGAAGCTTATTTTGCCCGGTTAAAGCACAAGAATGAAACGTTGCTGGAGTATGGTTTGAAGCAAACGCGTGGTAAGCAGTCGGTTGTTCCTGCCAGTGGGTTGTTTACTGTAGAGGTGGCGGAGGTTCGGATGCCTGAGCTGGGCGAGGTGGAATCCTGGTCTATGACCGAGCGGTTGCGTCGTGAGCGTGAGTATCTGGATGTGTTTGTTTCGGGTCATCCTTTAGCGAGTCATCGGGTTTGGACAGCGTTGATTCCTTCGTGGCGGTATTTGTCGGATCTGGAGGAATTGACGCATCAGCAGGGTGGGGATAAGGGAGAGGGGGCGGTGTACTTCTTTTTGGGTGTGGTTTCGGAGGTGGAAGGGAAGGTTTCCCGGAAGGGTCAGCGGTATTGGGAGGTGCTCATAGAGGATTTCACGTATCGGGTTTCGGCGCGTCTGTATGAGGAGAGTTATCAGCGGCTGGCAGGTGCGCTTCGCATTGCTTTACCGGTGTTGATTCAGGCTTGGGTTCGTCCGACTACCCATGAGGATTTTCGGCTCAATATTCAGGAGGTGTTTCCGTTAGATGAGTTGCTGGGTCAGATGGCTCGGGATCGGTGGCGGCTGGTTATTCGGCTGCCACTTTCTGCGTGTACGGAGGTTGTGGCGAAGCGTTTGCTTCAGCTGTTTGAACAGGTGGTGAGGGGGGGCGCGGGTTCTTCTTCTTCTTTGCCGGAAGAGGTGAAGCAGTTGCACGCTGTGCATTTTCCGGAGCGTTTGCCTTTATACTGGGAAGTGTATCACAGGAATGGGAATGGGAAGGAATCGGTGTGGCGGTATAGGAGCAATCGGTATCCTGTGCTTCGTTTAGAGGAGGCGTATGGGTTACGTCGTGCGAATGTTCCGATTTTTCTTGATCATCCACAATTGCGTCGTTTGCTTTTTGCACAAGAGATTGGCAGGGAAAGTCGTTCTAATCGGAAAAGGAGTGGCATGGAGGGGTTGCGTGGTGTGGGTCGTCGGATGATGGTTTCGGCGGCGGGTAGTTAGGGGGTGAGAATGGCGGTCGGGGAAGGTGAGCTGAACGCGTTCGTAAACTTCCGGGTGAAGCCAGTGAAAATTCCGGGTTGATGCGGTTTTGGAATCAGGTTTTGGCGTCGTTTGTGGGTACGTTGCTGGCGTTGTTTGTTCTGGTGGTGGTTGGTGTGGTTGTTGTCAGTGGGGTTGTGGGTTTTGTGCTGTCGTCGCTGAAGGATGTGCCGGGTTTTCAGGTTCGCACGTCGTTTGGGGAGGGAGGTCGGTATTTCTTAGTGGTGGATTTTCGTGAAGGTTTACGTGAGCGGTGGTCGGAATCATTGGTCTCGCTGGATGTACTGGGTGAGGAGTTTTCGCGTCGTCCGCTGGGTCTGGTAGAATTGATGCATGTATTGCATTTTTCCAGTCGGGATACGGCGGTTGAGGGCTTAGTTGTGGATTTGCGGGATGCGCGCTTGTCGCTGGCGCGTGCCGATGAAGTGCGTGCGCTGGTGGGTCGGTGGCGGGAGGTTTCTGGTAAACCGGTCTATTGCTATTTGGAGATTGGCTTTCCTGAGGAGTGGCTGGTGGCGACCGCCTGTGATAGTGTAATCATGCTGGGTTCGGGGATTTTGTGGTTGCCGGGTATGCAGGCGCAGGTAATCTTTTTTAAGTCGCTCTTAGAGAAGCTGGGGATTCGTGCGGAGGTGTTTCAGGCGGGGGAGTATAAGAGTGCGGGTGAGCCGCTGGTTCGTACGGGTTTGTCGGAGGCGGCGCGCAGGAATTTGCGTACACTCATTCAGGAGATGCAGGGGTACTGGTGGGATCAGGTGCGTACACGCTGGCAGGGAGAGATGGTTCAGCGGATGGAATCGGAATTGCGTCGGGTTCCGTATTTGTTTGGTGCGCGTGCGTATGAGCTGGGTGTGGTGGATGGTTTAGCCAGCTGGGAGGAATTCATGGAGGGGTTGCGGAGGCGATATGGTTTGGGGGATTCGTGGAATAAGGCGTTTGTTACGGCGAGTCAGTATTACTGGCGGCGGAGTTCTGCGAAGGGGTTTTGGCGGTGGGTGCTTGCGGAAGGAGGGGAGGTGGGCGAGTCCAGAAAGGGTGTCGTGGCGTATATCGTGGCAGAGGGGAGTGTAGTGAGTGATGTGGGTGCGCGTCAGGGGATCAGTGCGGAGAAGCTGGCACGGGTGTTTCGGCAGTTGCGTACGGATACGAATGTTCGGGCGGTGGTGTTGCGTGTTGTGAGTCCGGGTGGTGATGTGTGGACCTCGGAAGAGATCCTGGCGATGCTGGATCGGGTGGAGATTCCGGTTGTGGTGTCAATGGGTCCGATTGCGGCGTCGGGCGGGTATTACATAGCGCTGGGTGGTGATCGGATTCTTGCTGAGCCGTTGACGTTGACGGGTTCGATTGGTGTGTTGCTGGCACATGTGGATATGAGCGGTTTCTTAGAGGGGAAGCTGGGTTTACGTCGGGACACGGTAGGGGTTTCGCCCTGGGCGGATATGTACAGTGTTTGGCGTGGTCTTCGTGGTGAGGAGCGTGAATTCTTGCGTCGTGAGCTCAATCGGTTTTATAGGTTGTTTGTCCAGCGCGTTGCTGAGCACAGGGGTTTGTCATTTGGGTATGTGGATTCGTTTGCCCGGGGGTATGTGCACAGTGGGCTGGGTGCGCGTCGTGTGCGATTGGTGGATGAGGTGGGGTATGCGTTTCATGCGATTCGTGTAGCGATGCGTTTGTCAGGTTTGGAAGTTGCGGAGGTTCGTCTGTATCCTCCCGTGAAGGAGTTCTGGCGAGTTTTGGCGCAGATGATGATGGAGGATCGGCAGGGTGTGCGGGTTTCTTCTTTTGGGGTTGTGTTGAGGGATTTGGCTTGGCAGATGGGGTATGCAGGTCTTGAGATGTGGTTGTTCGCACCGATGTACCGTCCGGATCGGGTGTACTGGTTGGCGACGCCCGTGGTTTTGCAGACGGTTTCGGCTCGTTCAGGTTATCTGGTTGGTTGGTAGGTAGGAGGTGTGGTCATGGTGGGTGGAAGTGGTGGTTTTTGGGTGCGTGGGAAGTTGCATCGGTATGGGATCAGTATTTTTGCGGAGATGACGCGGTTGGCGCGCAGTGTGGGTGCGGTGAATTTGGCGCAGGGTTTTCCGGATTTTGGTCCGCCGTTGTTGTTGATAGAGGAGGTGAAGCGTGCGTTTCGTGATCCGCTGATGAATCAGTATGCTCCGATGGTGGGTGTTCCGGCGTTGCAAGAGGCAATCGCACGTCTTATTGGTGAGACGCTGGGTATTCAGGTGGATCCGTTGAGAAGGGTGACGGTGACGGCGGGTGCGACGCAGGCGATTTATACGTGTTTGGCGACGTGGGTAGAGAAAGGTGGGGAGGTGGTGGTGTTTGAGCCGGCGTATGATAGTTATGTACCGGGTGTGGAGGTTCAGGGTGGACGTGTGCGGTGTGTACCGCTGGTTGCGCCGGGTTGGGAACCGGATTGGAATCGCTTAGAGGATGTTCTGTCGGAGAAGACGGTGTGTATTATAGTGAATACGCCGCACAATCCGACGACAGTGGTTTGGCGTCGTGAGTGGTGGGATCGTTTAGCGGAGTTGGCGCAGAGGAGGGCGCCTCGTGCTATTGTGATTTCTGATGAGGTATATGCGTGGCTGGTGTTTCGTCCATTTCGGCATGTTTCGGCGTTGCATCATGCGTACTGGGGTAGTCGGTCGCTGTCGTGTTTTTCGTTTGGCAAGTTGTTTCATGCGACGGGCTGGAAGCTGGGCTTTGTGGTGTCGTTGTCGTCGGGGTTGATGGAAGAGTTTCGGAAGGTTCATCAGTTTGTGGTGTTTTCTGCGAATGCACCGTTGCAGTATGCGCTTGCGCGGTATTTGGATAGGGGAGAGGGGCTTGCGGAGGTTCGGGGTTTGTCGGATGCGTTTCGTTCTCGTCTGGACGTGTTTTTGAAGTCTGTTTCGTCGGTGCCGCTGGTGTGGCGTCAGCCAGAGGGCACATACTTTATCCTTGCGGATTACGGAGGGGTCTTAGATGGTGAGGATCGGTTGGTGGCGGAGGAATTGACGCGTTCAGCGGGGGTTGCGGCGATTCCGTTGTCGCCGTTTTATGTGGAGGCGCCGTCTGGTCTTCGGTATTTGCGCTTTTGTTTTGCCAAGCGGAGTGAGACGTTAGAGGAGGCGGGCAGGCGGTTGCGTGCGTATTTTGATGGGCTGGGTGGTCGCAAATCATAATTGATTGGTTTTCATGGAAGAGCGACGTGCCAATGCGGAGATGAAGGACAGGTTACGGATTGCGCTGGTGCAGGGTTCGCCCCGGTGGGAGTCGCCAGTCCAGTCTCGTGAATATTTTGCGGAATTGATGGAGGGGGCGGTGAATCGGCTGGGGGAAGCTGCGCCTCCGGATGTATGGGTACTTCCTGAGATGTTTACGACGGGTTTTACGATGAATGCGCGTTTGGTGGCAGAGCCTGCGGAGGGAGGTGAGACGCTTCAGTGGATGCGGGAGGTTGCGCGTCGGTATGGGGGTGTGGTAGTGGGTTCGTGGGTTGTAGAGGATAGTGGTCGGTTTTACAATCGGTTGCACTGGGTGTATCCTACGGGTGAGATGGTTACTTACGATAAAGCGCATTTGTTTGTGTTGACGGATGAGCCGCGTGTGTATACGGCTGGTGGTTCGCGGGTTCTGGTGGTTTGGCGTGGCTGGACTTTTTTGCTGACGATTTGTTTTGATTTGCGTTTTCCGTACTGGTACTGGTTTCCGGGTATGTATGAAGTGGGGGTGGTGGTGGCGTCCTGGCCGGCGCGGCGTATGCATGCGTGGCGTACGTTGTTGCAGGCGCGAGCGATTGAGAATCAGGTGTATATGGTAGGTGTGAATCGTGTGGGGCGTGATCCTGCGGAGACGTATACGGGGCATAGTATGGCGGTTTCCTTTGATGGGACGGTACTTGTAGAGGGTACGGACGAGCAGGTGTATTTTGTAGAGCTGGATAGGGAGGCGTTACGGGTCTTTCGTCGTCGGTTCCCCATGTTGCGTGGTGTGCGGATGTATTTTTTTCAGGAGAAGTGAGTGGTGTGAGCAATGAGTGGAGTGGATCTGGTTGTGGTGGTGGATTGGCTGGTTCGTGTGATACTGGCGATGTTGTTGTTTCGTACGGGTTGGTGGCGTATTCGTCAGGGTGTGTGGCGTCAGGCGCGCCGGTATTTACCGATCTGGACTGGGGATGTGGGTCGGTGGTTACCAGTTGCGGGCAGTATATTGCTGGTGGGTTCGGTTGTGGAGCTGGCAGGTGCGGTTGCGCTGTTGCTGCCTTTTTGTCATCCGTGGGTGGATTATGTTTTGGCGGTGTATTTTGTGGTGTATGCGGGTATGTGGACGGTGGTTACGCCCTGGTGGGATGTTCGTCATTTGTTTTTTCGGTTGTTTTTGTTTGTGGTGCATGGGTTGGTTGAGGGGTTTGGGGAGTGTGCGTGGAGTGTTCTGGTCATTGATTGAGAGGAAAGAGAGGAGAGATGGTGGGAGGAGGTTCCTTAGAGGAGTTGCGCCGGTTGATTCAGGAGCGTGTACCGATAGAGGAAGTGGTGGCAAGGTATGTTTCGTTGAAGCGTGTGGGCAGTAACTTTCGTGCGCTGTGTCCGTTTCATACGGAGAAGACGCCTTCGTTTTATGTGGCACCGCACTTGCAGATTTTTAAGTGTTTTGGATGCGATGCGGGTGGAGATGTGATTACGTTTTTGCAGAAGATTGAGGGCTGGTCGTTTTGGGAGGCGGTACAGTGGCTGGCACGGGAATATCAGATTGATTTGAAGCCGTTTTTGAATCGGGCGGAGGGGGAGAGGGGAGAGCGTGATGGGCATCAGTTGTTGCGGTATGCGTTGACGTGTGCGCTGGAGTTTTTTGAGTTGCAATTCTGGGATGGGGAGAGTCGTGGTCGTCGGTACATAGAGGAGGAGCGTGGTTTTTCGGGGGAGGTTTTGCGTGTGTTTCGGATTGGGTATGCGCCGGCGGATGGTCGTGCGCTTATCGCGTATTTGCAAAAGAAGCATGTGGCGCTGGAGGTGGCTCAAGAAGCAGGGATAGTGGTTCGTCAGGGTGGGGAGTGGCGTTCGTTTTTTCGTGATCAGTTGATTTTTCCGATATTGGATGTTCGGGGTCAGCCTGTGGGCTTTGCTGGCAGGACGATTGACGCGTCGGATACGCGTCCCAAGTATATCAATACGGCGAACACGCCGTTGTTTGTGAAGAGTTCTTCGTTTTTTGGTCTTGCCCAGTCGTTTTTATCGGTTCGTCGTGCGCGTCGTGTGTATCTGGTAGAGGGGTATTTTGATGTTTTGGCGATGTGGGTGGCGGGTGTACACAATGTGGTTGCGACGTGTGGGACGGCGTTGACCCGGGAGCATGCCCGGTATTTGAGCCGGTATGTTCGGGAGGTGGTTCTGGTGTTTGATAATGATGTGGCGGGTGTGGAGGCGCGTCGTCGTGCGGCGGTTTGGCTTTATCCGTTGAATGTGCAGGTGAAGACGTGCAGTTTGCCTGGTGAATACAAAGATCCGGATGAATTTCGTCGTGCGAAGGGTGGTGAGGCGCTTCGGGATTGGTTAACCAGGCATGAACAGGATTTCTTTCAGTGGTATGGGAGTTTGTTATTGCGTCGTGCTGGGGATAGTCTGGGTGTGCGTGCGGAGGTAGTTCGTCAGTTGTTGACGTTGCTGGCGTATGTTTCGGATGAATTGCAGTGTGAGGAGTATTTGCACTGGTTGAAGTCTGTGCATCCTTCGGTGAGTTTAGGTGTGTTGCGTCGTCAGTTACGTCAGTTACGTCGTCGTGTGGTTCGTGGAGGCGGACGTGTGGATGTGGATCTGGGTGGTGTTGGTATGGGTGGAACGAGTGGTTTGTCGGGGGATAAGGGTGCTGGGATGGGGGATGGTGGATTGGTTTTGGTGGGTGTATTGTCGTTGTTGCGTGCAGTGGTTCGGTTGTTGATGGCGTGTGAAGAGGTTGAGGCTTGTTGTGGTCGTGCACTTCGTGTGTTAGGGTTGCTTAAGGAGGTGGTGCGTGTGAAGGGTGATCATTCGGAGGAGGTTCAGTTGATGGAAGATTTGATGGAGGTGTGTCGTTCAGTTGAGGAAGGGGATGGGTCGGGTGCTTTGCAGCGGTTGCGTATGGGGTTGAAGGAGTGGCTTGCGCGATTACCTGTACAATATCGTGCGTTGTTGTTCAGTGTTGAGGAAGGGGATAGTGGAGGGCGTGTTCCTTCGTCGGCAGTTCGTTCTTTAGCTTGTGGGGAGGCAGATCATGTGGTTCAGCGGTGGGATGTCTTAGAGGCGGAGGTGATGTTGCTGTATTATCGGGAGGTGGGTCGGTTGCCCGGTGGGACGACCCCTGAGGAGTTCTGGGAGGTGCTTCGGTGGAGTGGTGAGCAGACGCGGTTAACGGCTCGTGTTTTGGCTTTGCGGGGTCGTGGAGGTGGGGGTGCGGGGTGAAGGGGGATTGTC
>JALWYU010000087.1 GCA_026992635.1 Bacteroidota bacterium
ACCCCACATAAGGGCTCCCCCTGCAACCTGCAACAAACACCCCGAACAACCAGACAGACAGATCAATAGCCGTACACCACCACGGTCACACGACCGAAAAGCCACAGGATGTTATTCACTTCCTTGTCCACAAAGGAGATTTCCTTGATCCCTGCTTTCCGGACTGCCGTATTAATGGAACAATCCCCGATCACAACAATGCCCAGGATGTTCGTGCAGGTCGCTGCGCCTCTCTTCAAGCCCGAGCCCACTTTACCCGTACCAACACCCACGGGCTCCGTCACGCCCACAAACCAACCACCTCCAATGCCGGAAGTGGGTACTGTCAGAGCACAACCTGCAAGACTCAATGCCAGAACACCCGAAAATGCCAGCGCAAGCACCTTCCCTTTCAAACCACGCATGGTTCCGGATTTTACAGGTTCCGCTTACTACGCAAAGCACCCAACCCTTCCATATCCCCCAATTTTTTGCCTACTCCGTCACCGTGAAAATCAACATGAGCAAAATTGCTATGGGCGCAATAAACCGAACCACAAACAACCACAGCGACGAGGGTAAACCCCGAAACCACGGGGCACCCCGACTGATCTCATCAATGATCTCACGTGCCTTACCACGCCAGCCCGTAAACAACGCCAGCAACAACGCAATCAGGATAATCACCAGCGAACCAAACACAAAATCCATGAAATCCAAGAAAGAAAAAACACGCATCCGACGTACTATCACCGTACCCGCCTCCACCTTCTGACCTTCCTCCGTAACCAGCAACTGATCCCCCGGCTTTAATTCTATGCGCCGTAACATATGTCCCTGCTCATCCACGATCTCTACCATCGGCTTACGATGTGCCCGCTCCTGAATCCTCCAGTACACACGCCCACCTTCCTCAACCACTTCATATGTTTCGCCCGCCACCAGATCGTGAAACCGAACATACCCCACTTGCTCCATACGGATTGTCCGTTCCTGAACCCAAACCCGCGAAAACACACTCCCCTCCCGAAACGACAATAACGAAGGAATCCCCACCAGAAACGCCAGACCCCCAATCAAGACACTGGCAGTGCGCCGACTGAGCCAGCCCCGATCCACCACAAACGACACCGGTACCTCCAGCATAGAGATTGAGGACGTCAACGCCGCAATGCTCAACAGGAAAAAGAACGACGCACCAATGATCTGCGTCCAGGGCGCACCCATCCGCTCAAACACCTCTGGCAACGTCTGAAACGTCAAACCTACACCGCCCGCCGGATCCATTCCCATCGCAAACACCGCAGGAAACACAATCAACCCCGCTAAGAACGCCACCATCGTATCCGCAAACGCAATCCACGCACTGCTCACCGGAATATTCCCCTCCCGCGAAAAATACGACCCATACGTGATCATAAGCCCCCACCCCACACTTAAAGAGAAAAACGCCTGACCCAGCGCCTGTAACCACGTCGTGGCAGTTACCTCCGACAGGTCCGGCGATAAATAAAACTCCACACCAGACCAGGAACCCGGCAACGACAGCGAATACACCGCAAGACCCACCACAAGAAAAAACAAAACAGGCATCAAAATCTTGGAAGCCAGCTCAATCCCTCCACTCACCCCACCCTGAACAATCAAAACCGTCAAAAACAAAAATACAAAACAGACTATCCCTGTCTTCCACATATCCTGCACAAACTCCCCAAATACAACCTGTTTGCCCACAACCGAAGCCAATCCATAATAAATTGTCCATCCCCCAATCACACTGTAGTAACTCAACACCAGAAAGCACGCAAGAATAGAAAGATAACCCGCAACCACAAACGGACCCCCACCCAGCACACGTAGTGCATCCACGGGATTCTTCCGCGCACGCCGACCAATCGCAATCTCATTCATCAACAACGGTAAACCCAGCACAACCACAATCAGCAAATAAATCACCAGAAACGCCGCCCCACCATTCTCACCAGTCCGATACGGAAACCGCCAGATATTCCCCAAGCCCACCGCCGAACCCGCCGCCGCCAGAATAAACCCCAACGCACCCGTAAACGATCCACGCTGTCCGCTACCCGATGCCATCACCGCACCCATGCCTTCCGTTTTCAGAACAAGTTATCAATGCCTCAACAAACAAAATACCCCAACCCGCTTATCACCCACCACTCCATAGCCAGCCAATCCCCCCCGCCCCCTATCCCTTCGGGGAACCGAACCTTCCCCATTTTGAGTTCCCTTTTGTGGACTACCTTTCCCCATAACCACTCCCATGCAAAAATCATGCCAAATACCACACAAAATCCCTCCACAATGGATAATCCCACAACCGATCGCCCCTACCTCCAGGTCCAGATCACCCAGCAAGAAGGCTACTTCTTAGAAGTGCGCGACGAAGAAGGACACACCTACCACGTAGATACACGTCCCGAAGTCGGAGGAACCAACCGTGCAATGCGCCCACTCCTGGTTATGCTCGGCAGCCTCGGAGCATGTGCCGGAATGGACGCCATCGGTATCCTCGGCAAAATGCGCGAACCCCTCCAGAAACTCCAGGTCACCGTCCGCGCAGAGAAAATCCCCAACAGCAAACCCACACAGGTCAAAGCCATCCACCTCCACTTCCACCTGGAAGGCAACCTCACGCCCGAACGCGTCGCACGCGCTATTGACCTGGCAGTCAATAAATACTGCTCCGTGGGGAAACTCATCCGACACGACGTACCCATCACCTACACCTGGGAAATCTGGACCAACCAGACCCGACATCATACCGGCAAAGGAGAGCGGTCAATCCCATCCTCTTCCTCATCCTGACCAACACCCCACACACCACAGAATCACCAGCCAATTATGGACTCAGCCTCCCTCCTCGCATACGCAGGACGCTTCTCCCTCTTCACCGCTTTCTTGAGTAGTCTCCTTCTGACAGTCTTCGGTATCCGGGCTTACTTTCGCAATACCCCCTCTGCCCGACAACTTACCTATACGCTCTTCGGCACCACGACCCTCGCCTGGCTGGGCGCACTCCTCGTCCTCCTCGCCATTTTTATCCGGGCAGACTACCGGTTTTTCTTGGTCTGGCGATATGTAGCAAACCACTTAGAAACCCCCTTTCGGATCGCCGCCTTCTGGAGTAGCCAGGAGGGGAGCTTCATCCTGTGGGGCATCGCCCTGATCCTGCTCACCGGAGTGACCCTCCACTGGATCCCCGCACAGTTCCGAACCCTGTATCTGGCGGGCATTGGCTTGTCTTCTGCCTGGCTCGCTTCCTTCGTACTGGGCATCCGACTGGGCTCTCACCTCATTGGCAATTCGCCCTTCCTCCTGATGCGCGAAGCCTTTGCCCACGACGTCCTCTACAGTATCCTGCCCGATTTCGTCCCAAGCCAGGGACAGGGACTCAACCCACTGCTGCGCAGCTACTGGATGCTCATCCATCCACCTGCCCTCTTCCTGGGCTACGCCTCCTTCGCCATTCCCTACGCCCTTGTGCTTGCCGGACTCCTCACACACCAGTGGTCAACCCTCCTCCGACCCCTCTACCGATCCCTGCTCCTTGCTATGGGACTCCTGGGAGCAGGCATTACCCTGGGGGCACTCTGGGCGTACGAAGCCCTTTCCTTCGGCGGATACTGGGCTTGGGACCCCGTGGAAAACGCATCGCTACTCCCGTGGCTCGTCGGACTCGCCGCCATCCACGTCTCCTTAGTCTGGCAACGACGACAACGCTATGCACGCCTTGCGCAAGCCCTCATCCTCCTGGCATATGCCATGGTCTGGTACGCTTCCTTCCTGACGCGCAGTGGTATTTTAGGCGATGCCTCCGTCCACTCCTTCACCGACGCAGGATTAGCCGGCCACCTCACGTTCGCCATCCTGTTCTTTCTTTTCGCGCCAATAGCAAGTATCTTCCTCGGGAAATTCTTCCGCACACGCTTTCCTTCCCTTACACAGCCTGCCCTGACAATCCGGCACAACCCTCATTCCAGTGAGGAACATGTCCTCTCCAGGGAATTCTGGCTGGTTACCGGCAGCCTGATCCTGCTCCTTTCATTCACCCAACTGCTGATTGACACCTCACGTCCAGTGTGGAACGCACTTCTGGGCACCAGCTGGGCACCCCCTGCCGACCCCCTGACCTATTACACCAACTGGCAAATCCCCTTTGTCGTATTCATCCTGATCACAGCGGGCAACGCACTCCTCCTGCGCTACCGAAAAGGATGGCTTGTCCCTTTTCCCCAGGTCCTCCTGGTCAACTTAGCAGGGATTGGAATGGGTGCGTTCCTCAGTGGACTGATGGAATTGCGCGAGCCCACACACTGGCTCGTCACACTCGGGGCTTCCAACCTGTTGGCAATCACTCTTTTCTACGCTCTACGCCTGGGAAAACGCTCACCCAAACAAATCGGCGTCCTCTTAGGACACGGCGGATTCGCACTCCTTATCTTCGGCATCCTCTTCTCCATGCTCGGTAAGAAAACCCTGAAAGACCCCAGCTCACCTATGGGCGAACACCTCCTGCTCTGGACCAGCCAACCCCGAACCATCCAGGGCATCACCTTCCTCTACTCAGGCTGGAAAGAAATCCCGCCCGACCAGCGCAACTATCAGTTGCACGTCCACATTGCAGGCACTTCCGACACCATCCACCTGTCGCTCCCGGTCATCTTCCAGGGCGAAAACATCACACCCCACCCCCAGATTATCCGTAAACCCACCCACGACATCTACGTACACGTTGCCAGCTTGCCCCTAGCCAGCCAGCCTCGCTTCCGGGAAGCACATCTCCGTCCAGGCGACACACTCCTCCTGGGCGGCGCACTCCTGTTCTTTGAACGCGTCCTGCCTATTGGCAAGCCCCACACCGATACCTTCGGCATCTCAGCGGAATTCCTCTATCGGACCGCCGACCAAACGGAAATCTTCCGGTTACGACCCCAGCTGCTCGTCATCCACGACTCCCTCTACCACATCCCGGATACACTCCACAATCCACAACTGGCAATCGTACTGCTGGGTACAACTGACCAGCAACGCCTCCGCGTGTTCGTCCAGTGGATGCCCCCTACCAACTGGGTTGTCATCCGGGCTATCCTCTTTCCAGGCATGTGGGTCGTATGGCTGGGCTTCGCACTCGTCGTCCTGAGCTTCCTGATTCGGTCAGCAACATTTCGCGCCAGCCCACTACCCAACAGAACTACCGGGCAAATTGATTTGGGGAAAGATAGTACCTTGCTATCAAAAGAGACCCCGAACAAAAGACAGGAACAACTCCCAAAACCTGTTACGACTTAACAGGCACAGACCAGCAGAAGCAGCAGCAGCCAGGAGAAAATGAAACGCCAGACAAACCACAAAACAATGACCAGCACTGCCCAACCCCAACCCAACAGAGAAAAAAATCAAACTCCAGAAACCCCTATCCCCGAAGAAGAAATCGCAACAATTCAGCAATATGGCGACTTCCCCGTCATCCGCGTCGTACTGCGCGACCTCATGAGCAAACATGCCAACATCCTCCGGCAAATCATCCGAAAACAATTTCAACAGGGCAACCACTACATGATCATAGACCTGAGCGAAGTCCGATACATTGACTCGGCAGGACTCAGTGCCCTCCTCTTAGGACACAGACTGTGTCGCGATGCCGGGGGCGTGTTCGTCGTGGCAGGCGCCCATGGCTGGACAGACCGCATCATCCGAATCTCAGAATTGCATCGCGTCCTCCACATGGTGGAAACCGTCAAACAGGGTGTGGAATACCTGCTCCTCACACGAATCCAGAAAGACATAGAACGGGAAGGGGAAGACGAACTCTAACTCAGCCGACCCTCCCCGCACAATGAGTACACCTTTCCAGATTGTGATTCTGGGCAGCGGATCTGCCTATCCTGGGAAACAGCGCCATCACACCGCCCAGTTCCTCATCATTGGACGCGACCGCCTGCTCCTGGACTGCGGCGAAGGAACACAATTTCGCATGGTAGAAGAAGGCGTGTGGGCACCCCACCGAATTCTGATTACCCATGCACATGGCGACCACTTCCTAGGCCTGCCAGGACTGTTGCTTTCACTCGCCAGCGACTATCCAGGACGACCCCTGCAAATTTATGCACCGGCTTCCCTCTATGAGGAATTTGGATTTTTGTTTCGTTCGTGGTGGGCAGGCTTGTCCTTAGACCTGCCCATAGTCCGGCATGTCGTGCCCACAGATAGACCCACACTCATTTTCCAGAGCCGATTTGCACGCGTATGGGCATTTCCAGTTGAACACAGCATTCCCACTGTGGGCTACTGGTTCTGCGAGCACAAAGCACCCTGGAAACTCCTTCCTGACCAACTGGAAGCACTTCAGATCCCCCCTGCTCTCCGCCATCCTCTCCAGTGGGGCAAGCCCGTACAGATCCACAACCAGAAGATTGACCCCTCTATGGTGGGCGTGCCCGCTCCCCCACCACGAACCTACGCCTACATCACAGATACTCGGGCACTCTCCTGTACGCACCTGCCTCCTTTCCTCAAAAACGTGGACGTCCTCTACCACGAAGCCACCTACGCCCAGACAGACGCCCACTTAGCACACCACCACTACCACAGCACTACGCAGGACGCCGCACGCATCGCCCAGCAGTGCAACGCACGCCTGCTCCTTATTGGACACGCCTCCTCACGGTATGCCCACTTGAACCCCCTCGTCAACGAAGCACGAAAAATCTTCCCCAATACGTTTTTCGCAGAAGAAGGCTTGCGCATCTCCATAGAAGAAACCCAAATCCTCGTGCAAACCCGAGACAAAACCACCATCGCTACAATTCCCCGAACATACGCCACACCCCCTTCTGCCCAAAACGAGCAGAAAAAAGAAAAAGACAGGTAATCCACCCCCAGATGCCCACCTCATTCAAGATACTGGCGAACATTCCAACCCAATGGAAGAAGAAAAAGTACCCGAGTAAGCCAATATGGTTCACCATTATCGTCGCGGTAACCCTTTTGCACATCCAGTGTAATCGCCCCACAATAGAAAGCATCAAGAAGCAAACACCCCAGGCACAATTTCAGGCAGGACTGAAAGCATTTCAGGAAGAGGATTACTGGCGTGCCTTGGACATCTTCCAGCTCATCGTTTCAGGTGCGCCAGACCACCCCTTACACGAACAGGCACTGTTCTATACGGCACTCTGCCACTTCCACCTCAAATCCTACTACTCTGCACTGGATTATTTCTTCCGGTTTTTGCATACCTATCCAACCAGCGCCCTGCGCGAACAGGCTCGGTATTACATTGCTCGCGCTTACTATGCGATTACACTTCCGCCCGAACTGGACCAGACTTTAACCTATCGCGCAATGGAAGTGATTCGCCTGTTCCTGCGCGAATATCCGCAAAGTCAGTATGCGCCAGAATGCCAGCAGATGCTCCGCGACTTGGAAGCACGCATAGCAACCAAAGCCTACCTGAACGCAATGGTTTACTACAAGATCGGGAAATATCGCGCTGCCGTCATCGCCATAGAAAACACACTTAAGGAGTATCCCCTCCATCCAAGACGAGCGGAACTCGCCTACTATCTGGTGCGCGCCGCCGCCGAATACGCCCGACAGAGCATCCCGGAAAAACAACCGGAACGCTGGCAAAAGGTCCGAAAACTTGCACACCAGTACCGATACGCTTACGAGGGAACTCCCTGGGAGAAAAAAGTGTTAGCAATTATGGAGGGCATCCCTTCAGTTGCGGACCGTCCTGCATCAGAACGCGCACAGGCATCCTCAACTTCTGAAATGCCCCAAACCAGAAAAAACAAACCGGGAAAGCCCGCAAGACCATGAACCGCGACCACCAGACACAACAAAGCGGCGCACGACAGGTCATCCACAACCTCTATGGAACCGTGCCCGAATCCTCCTCCCTGACCACACGAAACATTCTTCACTTATGGGACATTGCTGGTACGTTGTACAAAGCCGTTTTCGTCATTGGACGACGCGCCGCACAGATTCACAGCGATCTCAAACGCCACCTCCGCGAAGACGTAGAGCGCATCACTGGCGGTAGCGACCTGGTCGCAGAAACTTACCTGGACCAGATCAACGCCATTGTCCGCGACTATGAAGAAGCGCCCGACCCCGTGTTAATTGCCGTCCAGGAATTTGAAGAAGGAAAAACCTACTTTCGCTTTCTGTCCGATACGGATAAGCCCTCCTGGGAAAGTTAATGTGGGTTCGGGGTACAGCAACCAGCACCTTAGACACTGGGCAGTGTCCGCCATGGCTATTCCGACGAATCGTGGAGTTCTGCCGATTGTTTGTCCTGGTCAGCAGCGAAGAAATTGGTGTGCGTCGTACGCTGCTACGGTTTGCCGATCCGGTCTGGTTTCAAAGTTTTGGTTGCCTGGCGGGCTTTGACTGGAATGCCTCTGGACTGACAACCGTTGTGTTGGGCGCTCTCAAAGAAGCCCTGAAGCCAATCGCACACGACATAGGCTGGACTATTTGCGGTGGGAAGGGGCGCATAGCCCGACACACCCCCGCCGAGCTCCGGGCAACCGGCGAACGCTGGCACATAGACCCTTCTACCTGGATTGAAGTCTCCCGGCTCACCGCCAAAATTGACAACCACCTTATCCAGGACGGATTCACCATCTACCACCATACAATGCTGGTGGCACGCGACGGCTACTGGCTCGTCATCCAGCAGGGAATGAACACCACATTACGGCAGGCACGCCGCTACCACTGGGCATACCTTCCGGACAAAAGCCAGTTTTTGCAGGATCCTCACCAGGGCATCATGGGAAGTGCCCCCTCGCTAAGGACTGTGCTCAACCTGGCGGCAAAAGCCAGTCGTCAAAACCGCCAGATTACACTGGAGTGGTTGCACAACCCGAAACAGGCAATGAAAGATCTGGCGATTCTTGAGCGGTGTGCCCGACGGCACCCACCCTCCCGATTGCTCCCCACCGCTGCAACCCACGTCGCGCGCATTCAGCCTTTGCCCGGCTACCAGGAAGTGCATCTGAGCCTGGGTAAACAGGACTTTTTTACGCACCCCGTGATGAGGGAATCGCTATGGACAAGCCCTTATTTGCGTCGGTTGCTGGCTAAGCTCTTTCAGGAGCCCCCTTCTTCCTATTTAGAGCTGGTCATGCGTACGGGTGTGGGTGCCCAGACGTTGCGTGCCCTTGCTCTGGTCGCAGAGTTGTTGTACGGTGCCAAGCCCAGTTACGAAGATCCTCAGCGCTACACTTTTGCCCATGGCGGTAAAGATGGCGTTCCCTACCCCGTAAATCGGCGCACTTACGATGAGACCCTGTCTATTTTACGGAAGGTTCTGGTTCGGCTGAAAGAACGCGATGTCCGTCGGTGGCTGGATCATCGGATTCGCCTCTGGGAAACACGCATAGCGGATTTTCGGGCATGACCCCGCATGCCTGACACTGCCAATTTGTCGTCAATTTAAGTTGCTCTGTTTCAGGATTTTGTGAGTTCCTCAGTCAGGGATCTGATAACAATACGCAAGACAAAGTGCTACACTCAAGTGGAATACAGCTTGCTCTCTTCTCAAAAGCGAATTGCCCGTAACCCGCTTATTTTTAGTGATACTCCTGAAACAATGTGCAATTTGATCCGGTCTCTTCTTGCCCAATGCATGCAACCCAAATAGGCTGAAATTCAGGCACAAACACATGCTGTGCCCAACCTCAACAAGCGCACTCCATCCCCCCGTTTACCAATTCGGGCTTATATTGTAAAACAAAAATCCCGGAACAACATGCGTACCCTCCACACCCATTTGACCCCTAAGCACTTCCCCGCCCTCCTGCTCACCATAAGCACTGCCCTTCAACCGGTTGTCCCACCCCTCTCCGCCCAAAACGTGGGCATTGGCACTACACAACCTCACCCCGCCGCAATCCTCCACTTAGCAGACAGTACACGAGGATTCCTCCTGCCAAAAGTTCCCATCCACGCTCTACACCACACCGCACCACTCATTGCACCCCCTGACCCAGGACTGCTCATCTTCAATCCAGGAACAAACGGAGTGCTTCCCCCAGGCTTCTACTGGTGGGACGGAAAACGCTGGCGACGACTCCACGACCTGCCCGCAATCGTCCACGAAGAAATCATCACACCGCAAAAACTCGCCGCACGCGCCACATTCATTGAACCCCCCACTTACGTGGACTCCTTAGACCGATATATTGACTTTTTCAACGGGTCCAGTACGACAGCAGGCAATTTCATCTGGTGGTATCCCGTCATCCCGCCAGGCATCTTACCCGATAGCCAATCCTACCTGATTGAAATCACCGTCGTTCGCGAAGAACAACCCAATGACATCAACAGCTGGGATAGCGATGAACGCTACTTTCTGTCTGATTCCTCAGTGGGTTTTGGATTTGCCCTTCCCGACAAAACCACACCAGGTAATTGCTGCCAGGTCCTTCTGATCTCAAAATGGACAGCAACCTCAGGCTTCACGGTATTGACCGGTAATTACTACAACAACGCCAACACCCACACCATCCAGAGTGCAACCATGTTCCTGGACATGGACTCCACCACCTTCATTGCAGTGGAGGGCGACCAGATGTCCGCCGACCTCCGATGGCGTGCCAGCATCCGCGACACAGCAATTCTGCATCCATCCCGTGGACTGTACCTCGCCATGATGCGGGATACCGGCGGAGGTACCAACGGTGAACTGGAAAACTACCGACTCCGCTACATCCGAATCCGCATCCTGATGCGATAAAGCCACAATAAAACCCAAAACCTTAATGCGGAGTGCCAGCTTTTTCAAACTCGCGACGGCAGTCTGTGTACTCGCGGGCAATCCCCTAACCTCTCCCGCCCAAACAATAGGGATTGGCACCCACACACCCCATCCCTCCGCACGCTTAGATATCCACGACACCTCCCGCGGACTCCTCATACCACGACTCACCACTCAACAACGCAACGCAATCCAGAACTCCGCCCACACACTCATCATCTTCAACATTGACTCCTTCTGCCTGGAAGCCTACGACACGCTCACACAACAATGGTACACCATCTCCTGCCCCAGAAACTGTTTTAAGCCCTCCTGTACACCCACCATCTCTGGACCCTCCTTCGCCTGCTCAGGCGATACCATCCAGTACATCGTGCAGGGCTGTCCGACAGGGACGATATATCAATGGTGGGTTCCAAACGGCTGGACAATCCTGAGCGGCACCCAAACCAACACGTTAACCGTGATCCCCGATACAACCAGTGGCACAATCGCTGTCGCACCCTGTAACCCCTGTGGCTGCGGTAGACGTGCAACGCTTTCTGTCATCGCCGATACCTGTACCACATTTTGCCTGACACTGGGCGGACCCCTCAATGAAATCGGACGCGCCATCATCCAGGATCAGGCAGGCGCCCTCGTCCTCATTGGCTATGCCTGGTCCTTTGGACAGGGTGCCTACGACGTGTATGTTGCCCGCCTCATAGGACCAGACAGCCTTTCCTGGACACGAACACTTGGCGGTACCGACTACGACTATGGCTATGCACTTGTGCAAACCACCGATGGAGGCTACGCCCTCACTGGCTATACCTGGTCTTTTGGACAGGGCGCACGCGACGTCTACATAGCAAAACTGGATTCCATGGGTAACCTCCAGTGGACCAAAACCATTGGCGGTCCTAACCATGACTGGGGACTGGCAATCGTGGAAACCCACGACCACGGACTGGCAATCGCAGGCATTACCAGCTCCTTTGGACAGGGTGGCTACGACCTCTATCTGATCAAACTGGACGCCCAGGGGAACCTCCAGTGGACAAGAACCTTCGGCGGCGCCAACTACGAATGGGCATTTGCCCTAATCCAGACAGCCGACTCAGGATTTGCCATCGCCGGTCGGACACTCTCCTTCGGACAGGGCAACTGGGACGTCTACGTGGTCAAACTGGACGCAGCAGGCAACCTCCAGTGGACACGAGCCATCGGAGGGACAGGCAACGACCAGGCACGCAGCATCGTCCAGACCCACGACGGAGGATACGCCCTCGCAGGATACACCACCTCCTTCGGACAGGGTAACGCCGACGTCTACGTGATCAAACTGGACTCGGCAGGCAACCTGCAATGGACACGAACCATCGGAGGGAATGCCGAAGACCGGGGCTACGCCATCATTCAAACCTCCGACGGAGGATACGCCCTCGCAGGATACACCACCTCCTTTGGTCAGGGAAACCGCGATGTCTACCTGGTGAAACTGGATACAGCAGGGAACCTCCAGTGGACACGAACCATTGGCGATACCGCCGACGAAGTCGCCTATGACCTGCTACAGACCGACGACCAGGGATTCGTCCTCATAGGCTACACCACGTCAGTAAGTACAGGTGCAAGCACTGCCGATGTGTACATCGTCAAGGTAGACGGCAACGGCAATATAGCCGGATGCACCAGTGGATGCCTGCTAGGGAGCGGAGGCGTCATTGCCTCCGGCGGAATTGTAACCACAGGCGGAGGAACACCAGGAAATGGCGGGACAGCCGCCAGTGGAGGTACGCCATCTGCTGGCGGTACGCTCACGAGAATCTGTCCGTAGATGGATGGATTGGGTTTTCAGGTTTTGGTCTGGGGCTTGGGGAGGGGGGCTGGGCGCAAG
>JALWYU010000088.1 GCA_026992635.1 Bacteroidota bacterium
CAAAACTCACCGAATCAGCGTCACATCCCCTTTCCGGAACACCACGTAGCGCCCGCACTGGACTTCCAGCCACCAGACGTACACGTCGGACCGGGCGGGTTGACCGTGGATGGTGCCATCCCAGCCTATTTCGGAGTGCTGTAAGGGGTAGCCTGCCCGGAAATCGTCGGCGGCAAAGACGAGGTTACCCCATCGGTCGTAGATGCGCCATCGGAGGATGCGCACCGGGTTGATGGCGTACACGTAGAGGACGTCGTTTTTGCCGTCGCCATTGGGTGTGAAGGTGTTGGGCACCCAGACGTCGTCCCAGCACTGGACTTTGACCGCGCTAAGGATGCATGTGTCGGCGGTGAGACAGCCCAGGATGCTTTCTGTCCAGAGGATGAAGGTGTCCTGTTCACCGTGCGGGCTGGGTACGCGTACCCAGATCATTTGGTGGGAGGGTGAAGTGAGGATGGTCCCGTCGGGTGAGGTCCACCACCAGTTGATGCCCTCGGCGATGCCGTAGAGTCGTGCCTGTGAGTCGGCAAGGACCGCCGAGGGGCAGTGCACGATCTGGACGGGTTCGCCATAGTCTATGTCAATGTGGAAGGTGTCGGTCCACTGGCAGCCTTGTGGAGAGGTGGCGGTTACCCAGAAGGTGGTGGGCTGGGCGGGTGGCGTGAGCCATGTAGCTTGGCAGGTGTCGCAGTTTGTCCACTGGGCGGGTTGCCATTGCCAGGCGATGCCAGTGGGGACGGTTCGGAAGGCGCTGTCGTAGTAGCAGATGGTGGTGTCGGGCAGGTCAAAGATGGGGAGGGGGTAGATGGTGATGGGGATAGAGAGGGTGTCTTTGCACCCGATGGAGTCGGAGACGAAGACCTGGAAGGTTGTGGAGGAAGTGGAGAACCAGCGTGTGGAGTCGCACTGGTTACAGCTGAACCAGTTGGCACCAGACCAGTTGATCTGGAAGGGTGGTGTGCCGCTGGCGATGGTTACGGACAGTTTGCCGGTGTCGCCGAAGCAGAGAGCGGTGTCGCCGGAGAAGGAGAGGATGGGCAGAGGCGTGATTCGTATAGGGATGAGGACGGTGTCTTTGCATCCGAAGGAGTCAGAGACGATGAGTGTCCACGTGCCGGACCAGCTGGTGTCTGTGGGGGATAGGGTGAGGTTGGGTCCGGGGAGGGAGTCGCCCCAGGGCGTGTAGTAGGTGTAGTTGTAGGGGGGCTGGGCGTTTTGAGCGCTGGCTGAGAGGAGGAGCGTATCGCCCATGCATACGGGTGAGTTGGAGGATGTGGAGGTGGAGGGTAGGGGTTTGGCTTCAATGAAGATGGTGTCGGAGGTTTGGCATCCGATCTGGTCTGTGACGGTTACGACGAGGGAGGTGTTTTGCGGGACGTAGATCCAGGTAGCGGGGCAGGTGTCGCAGGCTATGAGGTTTTGGGGTTGCCACTGGTAGGAGGAGTAGGGAGGCGTGCCGCTGGTGATCTGGAGAGAGAGGAAGAGGGAGTCGTTTAGGCAGGCGTAGGTGTCTGGGTTGGTGATTTGTGGAGGGGGTAGGATCCAGAAGGTGTCTCGGGTGGTGATTGTGGTGGAGGCGCAGTAGATGGTGGCTTCGGCGATGTGCATACCGGGTGAGAAAGTGTCGGTGTGGACGGAGTCGTTCAGGATCCAGGTAGCGTCAATGCGTTTGGTGAAACAGGCTGTGGTGGTGGTGTCAATAGAGAAGAGCACCTGGATGGAATCGCCGAAGCAAATTGTGTCCCTGGGCAGGAAGGTGATTTTGGGGGTGTCTAAGTTGAGGCAGGCTATGCAAATAAAGCTGTCTGCAAGATTCGCAGGAGTTTGGATTACAGTAACGGACGCATCACTTGGACCAGGTATGGGGATGATATTTGGGATATGTACGGAAATGAGATTGGTGATGTCTCGCTGTAACCAATAGGTTGTATCTACACCACAAGGGACATAACCTGTGCTGTCTGTTTTGACTAAAAGCGCATCGTTTCCAGTAAAAGGGAATCTGGCATAGAGACTTAGTAACAGACCATTGTCTGGGGTGACGTCCATGCCGACGGCATCGGTTTCGGCTCTTATTCCGAGATATACAAAACTACCATACAAAAACCTGCGTAGTGTGAGCATACTGCCGTTGCTATCCACAATAAGCAGAAAAGACGTATCTCTGTAATCATCATTATCAATCCAGGAATACGGACGTGTCTCGCCTAAAACTGCTATTCGTCGATCATGAAAGAATCGGATTCGTTTGGGAAAGTCCAAGGCTTTTTCGCCATATGTTTTTGCCCATTGCAATGCCCCTGTGGTATCCATGACAACTACCAGTACATCAGCAGGATTTCCACCGGAGGATGTAACAAAGAAAGCGGGAGTTGTGGTGTAACTTGATATTGCGATATATTGACTATTAGGTGAAAGTGCGCAATCCACGCGTGTACGGCTCACTCTTTGACCTTCCGAAAAAGAGCCGCCGATAACTCGTGCCCACAGTACATTACCTTGAGGGTCTGTCCGGAGTACATATAGGTCCCAAGAGCCAGTATATGAGGTGACACCGCAAAATACGTAGGTTGTGTCGGGTAGTACTAAAGCGGAATGAAACTCTTCATGTGAACCTCCGGGGAGTGGATAACGTTGGGACCAAATCAAGTTGCTATTGTAATCATAAACCATTACAGCGGCATCATTTTCATCCCGTGCTGGCAGAACAAGAATTCTGTTCAAGGCAGTGTCGGTAGCTAAGCCTGCTATAAAGTAACCAGTGCCAGTTTGTCGTGCCCAGAGCAGAGTGCCTGTCATAGCATCCACCATAAAAAGAAGTCGGTGGTAATTTCCTACGACTATCCGGTTTCCTTCTACGTAGGCTAAGCTAAAGCCACCAGCCTCTTCGTTTGGTGGATGATATAAATATATCCACATTGGCTTGCCACATTGATCCATGGCGGCAAGCCATGTTTTGCATTGTCCTATCGTGGATGTGGGATCATACTGACCGGTAATAAAATACAACCCGTTGGGCGCTGCCAGTGAAGCCAAGCCTCCAGAGACTCCGGGAGCGTAGTAATGTCTGACGAAAACAGGCTGGTTGTATAGTGTGAGAGGAAAGAGCAAAAAAACGAATGCGAAAAGCGGAGTACAAGATTGGAGGTTTCTTCTCAGTGTCCCTGTTCTCTTTTCCTTTGCTATTTGTGTAGAAGGTGTGTTCTGCGGGTGTTTGGTCAAGTTTTGGGGAGTTTGTCTCCTTTTCATGTGCGTGCCTTTTGCTGGAAAGTTACGATATATGACTTGAACAGAAAGGGATACGTGCAATGTTTGTGCAAAATTTGTCCCCGATTTAATGGGAGGGTTGAAATTTATTTTGCTGGCGGATTGTAGATTGTTTGGCTTTGGTGTCGCAATTAAGATAATTTGCTGTGTTCAAGTAATTTATGTAAGCCCAGGGATGGACAGGATGGGTGGAAAGGTAGCGGGAAGGACAGGGCGTATCCTGTCAGTCAGTGCGTTTTCTTACGTGTTGTGCCTGGAGGGGGCAATGTGATGATGTGTACGAGTGTGGAGCAAGGTGGGATAAGATGGTGGGGTGCTGACACAAGTCTGGCAAGGTGTGAGCGTGTACGGTTCGCCGATTGGCAGTATTGTGCGGAGAGGAGTGTGCAGTGGAGTGCAATGTACTCAGTTCAGCCAGTGTCTCCAGAAAAGTGCGGTGCTCAAATTGTCAGGATGTCTTTTTCTTTGGCGTTGACGTGTTTTTCCACTTCTTCTATGTAGCGGTCAGTGGTTTTCTGCAGGTCTTGCTCTGCGCGGTGGATCAGGTCTTCGGGAAAGCCTTCTTTTTTGAGTTTACGTAACTGGTCTAAAATTTCGCGGCGGATGTTACGGATGGCGACACGTGCCTGTTCGCCCAGCTGATGGGCTTTTTTCACCAGGGTGCGGCGTGTTTCCTCGCTGAGAGGGGGGAAGGCTAAGATGACCTGTTCGCCGTCGTTGGAAGGGTTGACGCCCAGGTCCGCCGACAGAATGGCTTTTTCTATGGATTCCAGCGCGTTTTTATCCCAGGGTCGGATGACTAAGGTTCGGGCGTCGCGCACGGAAACGGAAGCAATCTGTTTGATGGGCAGGACCGACCCATAGTATTCTACACGGATTTCTTCTACCAGGTCGGGGGAAACGCGTCCGGCGCGCAGTTTTGCCAGTTCTCCCTCCAGGTAAGCAACGCTTTTGCGCATAGACTGGTCTGCTTCTTTGAGGAGCTGGTCAATTTCCGGGGGAAATGCCATGGATCGTTTGATTTTTCGGTGTGGCTTGAGTGTGCAGTGAATGGTTGGCGGAGGGGGCGGGATTCGAACCCGCGAGCCCCCTTTCGGAGGCCAATGGATTTCGAGTCCACCCCGTTCGGCCGCTCCGGCACCCCTCCACGTCGTTTGCGTTTCTTTCAAAAAACAGTTGTGGGTAAACTGGAGGTTCCCGGAATTTCGTCTTTTGGGGAGTAAGCCGGTTGTTCCTGTGAAGTCTTTTTGGGTTTGGTGGGAGGGTTTGCTTGTTCAGGGGTATCGCTCTCATTTGCTTGTTTCTTCTACCGGGAGGGGTTTGTGGTGAGAGGGTTCGCTCATTCAAAGGGACGTAAGTTAAAGAAAAAAGAGAGGTCAAAGGTGCAGATCACAGATTGATGTGGTGGCAGCGTGAGGTGATTGGTGGCAGGTACTGGTACAGGCAAAGGAGACAAGGTGTAGAGGGAGGCTGGTGGTTCAGGTGGGTTTGGCGCGTGGTGATGGTCGTTTTGGGGGTTCTGGTGGTTTCCTGGCGCCTTCTGGCATTGGCTGATTCGTTTGGGTTGGGTGCTCAGGGAAAGGGCAGAGAGGAAAGGGGGGACTGGCAACAGGAAGTGCATTATACGATTCGTGCCCAGTGGAATGACTCACTCCATTTGATTGTGGGCTGGCTTCAGATGACTTACATCAACAGGAGTCCTGATACGCTGTATGAGTTGTACTTTCTGGCGTATCCCAATGCGTTTCGGGATAATTCCACGGCGTTTGCGAAGGAATGCATGCGTACGGGTCGTGTGGATTATCTGTTTGCTTCTGCGGATCGGCGTGGTTATCTGGTGGGGTTACGCTTTCAGCGGGGTGATGAAACCCTTTCGCACACGTGGGTTGCGCCCGATATTGTGAAGGTGGAACTTTCGGTGCCCTTACTGCCGGGTGATACCCTTCATTTGCAGACGCCTTTTCGGACGAAACTGCCCTATGTGTTTTCGCGTATGGGCGTGGCGAAGGGTACGGTGATTGCGGCGTACTGGTATCCGCGGGTTGCGCGGTATGACCGTCGTGGCTGGCATCTTCATTCGTACTTAGATCAGGGGGAGTTTGCCGGCGAGTTTGCCACGTATCGGGTTCAGTTGACGGTTCCGGAGAATTTTGTGGTTTTGGCGACGGGCGAGTTGCGCACGCGGTCGGAGTATCGTTTTCGGCAGGCGCGTGTTGCGTATACTGAGCGTCTTCTGAGGATTCTGGATTCTTTACGGAAGCACAAAGTGATGAAAGCCTATCATGCTTTGCTGGATTCCTTGAAGCGGGTTCCGCCCAGTTCCTCTACGATGAAGACCCTCACCTTTTATGCGGAGCGTGTCCACGATTTCATGTGGAGTGCGGATAAGCGGTGGTTGCTGATGCATGACACGGTTCATCTGGCTGGACGGGTCGTTGAGTTATGGACTGCTTTTTATCCTGAGCATTATCTGGTTTGGCGTCGTGCGCTGGGTTATCTGGATAGTGCGCTTCGGTTCTTTTCTGTTCAGGTTGGTTTGTATCCCTATCCGCAGGCGACGGTCATAGAAGGTCCGCTGGGTGTGGGTGGTGGGATGGAGTTTCCAATGATTTCGCTCATCGGTTCAGGGATTACGGAGGAAGAGGCGCTTAATCAGGTGATTGCACATGAGGTGGGGCACAACTGGTTTATGGGGATTCTGGCGTTTGAAGAGCGGTTTCATCCGTGGATGGATGAAGGGATCAACTCTTTTTACGAGTGGAAGTACATGATGTGGTGGCGGGAACGGCAAAATCGGGAGGAAGGAAAGGAAAAGGGACGGAAACTTTCATTGTGGGGTTTACCTGTGTTGCGCTGGCGAGAGGTGGCGCCGGGTATCCAGCCCCGATATTTGCAGTCTTATTTGGCGTATCTTGCGTTGTGGGCGCAGGCGCGCCGTGGGTTTTATCAGCCTGTGGGCTTACCCTCGGAATCGTATATAGAGCTGAATTATGGTTTGTCGGTGTATTTGGGTACGCCACTGTTTTTGCAGGTTCTGGAGTCGGAGGTGCCTGATTGGGATTCGTTGATTCGGGCGTTTTACCGGGTGTGGCGGTTTCGCTATCCTTATCCTTCGGATTTTCAATCGCATCTGATGCCATATGGGGAAGAGTGGTTTTTTCAGGGGGTGCTGAGTGTGCCGGAGTTGCCGGACTACTGGATTGTGGATGTGAACTGGAAGGAGCCCATCCAGATTGGAAATCAGGCTTTCTATGAGGTGGTTTTGCAATGCTGGAGTTCGTATTGTCCACCGTTTGTGCTGACGGGTTGGAAGGGTGATTCCTTAGTGCGGATTGTTCGGTATCCGGCATGGCCTGAGGATGCCTTGGATCCGCATAGTCGGACGTTTATGGTGTACTTTCCGGCAGGGGACTACGACCGGATTCGGTTAAATCCTCCGATAGATGTGCTGTATCCGGAGGGTTCTCGTCGTGGGGATGTGTACCGGTTGCGTTCGTTGTTTCGTCAGACGCGTTTGCCTCGCTTAGGCTTGTTCACTGCGTTTTCCACGGATGAACGTGTGGGAGTTGGTGTCTTTCCCTGGGTGAGCTGGACGCATCATGAGGGGACGTGGTTGGGCTTGGCTGTCCAGAATGTGATTCCGGATTTTCCCCGGATGGAGTTTACGGTGGTGGGGGGCTGGGGTTTGAAAAGCCGGTTGCCTGTCGGCTATGGCAGATTGGGTGTTTACATTTATCCTGGCAGGCGGAAGCCAGTTGAAGTGCCTGTGCGTCATCCGGGTCGCCCGCGCCTGCATTATGTCTGGCTGGGTGTAGAGGGCAAGCGCTTTTCTTATCTGAATTTGCCGGGGCTGGTTGGGAGCAGTTATTTTCAACGGTTGACGCCTATGGTGGTGGCAACGTTGCTTCCCCGGGATTGGCGTGAGCCATACATTGCGAAGGTTCGGGTTCAGGCACACTGGCTGGAGAAGCAACGGTTGTTGCCGGTGCGTGGTGGCGGATTGTCGGACGCGTTGGAATACCGGTATGATGCGCTGACTTTGTGGGTGTATCGTGTTCAGATAGAGGGTGCGCGTACGTCGCGGTACAATCCGTGGTCAGTTCGGCTGTGGGGTGAGACCAGTCAGGGGTACATTAAGTTGGGTGCTGTGCTCCAGGGGAATTTTACGTACGATGACGAAGGGAATCTTTTGGGGCTTCGTCTGTATGGTGGGGGCATGCCGTTTTTTAACTGGCTGGAGCCTCCCTTAGTGGATGCGCGTCCGCGGTTGGGTCCCTGGTTCGGATTGCACGATTATCTGTTTGAGTATGCCTATTTGGGCAGGTACATCTTTTCGGATGTGTGGTATTTGCGTCAGATGTATCTGGTGGAGGGTGGTTTTCGTGTACCCATAGGGATTGGTGCGTCTACGCGGTGGGTGTGGACGCTTTCGTTTCTCTGTGATTTTCCGGGGAAGGTACCTGCCCAGCTCTATCTGAATTTTGGCATGTTTTACGATGATTTTCTGGAGCGTCCCTCCCCGCTTTTGCACGAGCTGGGTGTTTCCGTGCGCTTGTTGAAGCGCTCGCCTTTTGTGGAGGTGCATATCCCTTTGGTCGTTCACCATTTTCTGGATGAGAACATTCAGCAAAACTTTCCTCTGGAGAAAGAGACACCTTTTACACGAATCCTGAATCGCATTACGTTTACCTTTCACATGACGCCCCGGATTTGGGAAACGTTGCGTGACTTCCGATAGGGGAAGCAAATTGGGGATTCATGGTGGAGTTGCCCGTTGAGTGGCGTGTTCCTGAGGTGCCGGTTCCCTCGGAGTGGCCTACGGCTTCGTATTTAGAGGGTACGGGCGTATCGCCCGAAGAAGCAAAACGTATTGTTGAGAGACTGGCCCGGGTGTCTGTCCGGTCGGCACCGGCGGTCTGGCGTGAGCTTACCCGGGAGGTTTTACGTCCTGACCATCCACATGCGTTGCATCGTGCGTTGAAGGAGTGGGTGTATGCCCAGTGGGATGAAGGGGAGATGGGTCCGCCGCCGTTGTGGTTTCCGGATGAAGCCACGATTCAGAGCAGTAATGCGTATCGGGTGTTAAAAGCGATGGGTGTTGCGACGTGGGAGGATTTTCACCGGTGGAGTGTTCGTGATCGGCTGGGGTTTTGGTCGCGAGCGATTCGTGAATGGGTTCCCATTCGGTTTTATCGGTCGCCGGATGAGATTGCCCGGATAGAGGATGTTCGTTCGCCGGAATGGTTTCCGGGTGCGTTGATGAATATTGCGGAGTCGTGTTTTCAGGCGGAGGACAGTCAGCCCGCACTGTACTGTCGGTATGCGACGGGTGAGGAAGTGCGCTGGACGTATGGTGAGTTGCGTGAGCTGGTTGAGCGCGTTGCATATGGATTGGCGCGGTTGGGGGTTCGTGCGGGGCTGCCCGTTGCGCTGTGTATTCCTTTGCATGGCTGGTCGGTGGTTGTGTATCTGGCAGTTGTATGGTTGGGTGCGCATGTGGTGTCCATTGCGGAGAGTTTGGCGACGGAAGAGATTCTCAAGCGCATAGAGATTGGTGGGGCGCGCCTGGTAATTACGCAGGATGTGGTGTTTCGCAAGGGTAAGGAGTTGCCGCTGTATGAACGGTTGCGTTCGGTGTTGCCTGTTTCGGTGTCGTGTGTGGTTTGGCGCCGTACGGGTCAGGCGCTCCATTCGCAGGACATAGATATGGAGAATGTGTCTGCGAGCAGGGGTCGTTGGGAATCACCCCATTACTGTTCGCCCATGGATACGGTGAATGTATTGTTTTCGTCGGGGACGACGGGTGAGCCCAAAGCCATTCCGTGGAACCACACGACGCCAATTAAATGTGCGGTGGATGGCTTTTTCTTCCATAACATTCAGGAGGGGACGGTCTGTACGTGGCCAACGAGTTTGGGCTGGATGATGGGTCCCTGGCTTGTGTTTAGTACGTTGCTCAATCGGGGCACCATTGCGCTGTATGAGGATACGCCGGTGGAAGAGGGGTTTGTGGATTTTCTGGATCGGGCAGGTGTTCAGATGGTGGGTCTGGTCCCTTCGCTGGTGAAGGCGTGGCGCCGGAATGCACGGATTCAGCGGCGGGCATTTCGTACGGTTCGTGTGTTTTCGTCTACGGGTGAGCCATCGCACCCTGAAGATTACCACTGGTTGATGGCGCGTGTTCCGGGATATGTGCCTGTGATTGAGTACTGTGGTGGAACGGAGATTGGCGGGGGGTATATTTCAGGTACGGTGCTTCATCCGTCGTCGCCATCTACGTTTACGACGGCAGCGCCTTCGCTGGACTTTGTTTTGCTGGAGGGGGGGCGCCCTGCGCGAAGTGGTGAGTTGTTTCTGGTTCCGCCCTCTATTGGGTTGTCGGTTCGGTTGCTCAATCGGGATCATCATGCCGAGTATTTTTCTGCTCCGGAGGCAGATCCGGAATGGCTGGGCACGACGGGTGTGCCCTTAGGAGAGCAGGCACGGGGTTGGCGGCTCCAGTTGCGCAGGCATGGCGATGAGATGGAGCGTCTTGCCAATGGGTATTTTCGTGCGCTGGGTCGGGCGGATGACACGATGAATCTCAGCGGGATTAAAGTGAGTTCTGCCGAGATAGAGCGTGTGTTGAATGCGTTGCCGGGTGTTGTGGAGACGGCGGCAATTGGTGTGCCGCCCCCGGATGGCGGGCCAGAGCGGCTGATTGTGTATGCGGTGGTAGACCAGCCTGTGGATCGCTCTGAACTCAAGCGAAGGATGCAGCAGGCAATTCGGACGAAATTGAATCCGCTCTTCCATTTGTTTGACGTGCAGATTGTGGAGAGTTTGCCGCGGACGCCCACGAATAAGATCATGCGTCGGTTGCTCCGGAAGCAATATTCAGAAATGGAGCGAGCGCAAAGGGAATGAGCGAACGGCGTGAAGTGGTAGGCAGCGCAGTAGGAATTGTGAAAGGAGATTTCAGGTAAATTGCCTGTGAAGGTTTGCGGACATATGGAGCAAGTAGTGAGTCGGGAGTGAATTGCAGAATGTTGGGGTTGATGGCTGAGGAAAAGGAGCTGGGCTCGTCGTCCTCGCGACTGGTTGTTCGGACGTTTCGGCATCGTGTGAACACGCGTGGGTTCACGCATATTGTGGATTTGACGGGTGAGGTTCGTGCGGATGTGGCACGTGTGGGCGTGCATATGGGGCATGTTCTGGTGTTTGTTCAGGGTTCTACGGCGAGCATTACGACGATTGAGTATGAACCGGGTTTGGTTGAAGAGGATATGCCTGCGCTGTTAGAGCGGCTGATTCCCTATAGGCAGGACTATGCACATCATCGGCGGTGGCATGATGACAATGGCGCCAGTCATTTGCGTGCTTCGTGGTTTGGTCCCTCGGTGGTTGTGCCTGTTGTGGAGGGTGAGCTGGTTTTGGGTACGTGGCAGCAAATTGTTCTGATAGACTTTGACACGCGTTCGCGGACACGAACGGTTTACGTACAGGTTTGGGGAATACGCAAGTGAGATGCGTCGGTTTTTTCGCTTTTTGAATCGGTATATGCGTCCTTACTGGCGAGATATTTTGCTTTCGCTTTTTTTGAATTTGCTGGCAATTGCTTTTTCTACGGTTTCGCTCACTATGTTGATTCCGTTTTTGCAGGTGTTGTTTGGTCGGAGTGTTCCGCTGGAGGCGCCTCCATCTTTTTCGCTGTCTGGTCAGTTTTTGCTGGACTTGTTCAATTATTATGTGGGTCAGGTGGTGGCGAGTGAAGGTCCGGAGGTTGCGCTTCTCCTGATTTGTGTGGCATCCATTTTGATTTTCTTTTTCAAGAATTTGTTTCGGTATTTGGCGTTGTTTGTGTTTGCACGTGTTCGGAATTTGTTTTTGTTTACGTTGCGTCAGCGGTTGTATGAGCACATTGTGTATTTGCCCATTCGGTATTTTACGTTTCGTCGTCGCGGGGATTTGATTACGCGGTTGACGACCGATGTTCAGGAAGTGGAATGGGCGATCGTGAATTCGCTGGAGATACTTTTTCGGGAGCCAGTAACCATTCTGATGTACCTGGGCTTGCTGGTGTTGATCAGCTGGGAGCTGACGTTGTTTGTCCTGGTGGTTTTGGGTTTGGCGGGGTTGATCATTGGCGTGATTGGCAGGCGTCTCAAGCAGGAATCCTTAGAGGCGCAGCATTATACGGGCATGCTGGCGAGTGTAGCGGAGGAGACGGTACGGGGCTTACCGGTCATTAAGGTGTTTCGTGCTGAGCAGTACATGATCCGGTTGTTTCGTCGTATACATCAGTTGTTGTATCGTGTTCGTGTGAAGGCGTTGCGTCGTCGTGAGTTGTCGTCGCCGCTCTCAGAGTTTCTGGGGATTTGTGCGGTGGTTCTGGTGTTGTGGGTTGGGGGACGTGCAGTGTTGTCTGGCAGGGGGTTACCGCCAGAAACCTTCATTACGTTTGTTGTGGTGTTTTCGCAGTTGATCAATCCTGCCAAGTCTTTTGCTACGGCTTACTACCATGTTCAGCGGGGGATGGCGTCTGCGGAGCGCATTGAGGAGATCTTAGCAGAGCAAACGGATCGGTGGGGTCCGGTTTCGGGTACGCGTATTCCGCCCCATCCCATCAGGGAGATCCGGTATGAACACGTGTTTTTCCGGTATCATGGTGAGGGAGATTGGGTGTTGCAGGACGTGTGTGTTCGGTTGGTGCCGGGTTCACTGGTGGCGATTGTGGGTCCGTCGGGCTCGGGCAAGACAACCTTCGTCCATCTGCTCCCCCGTTTTTTTGACCCGGTACGTGGACGGATTCTGGTCAATGGCTACAATTTGCAGGGTTTGGACTTAGCGCGGTGGCGCCATCAAATTGCGTATGTTCCGCAGGAGCCAATCCTGTTTTACGACACCATTCGCAACAACATTTTGCTGGGTAAGCCCGGGGCATCGCAACAGGAAGTGGAGTGGGCGGCGCGTGTTGCGGGTGCGCACGAGTTTATTATGCGTCTTCCCCGCGGGTATGACACCCATATTGGTGAGGCGGGTGCACGGTTGTCGGCGGGCGAACGGCAGCGCATCGCCTTAGCGCGGGCATTTCTGAAGCGTGCCCCCATTTTGATTCTGGATGAAGCCACTGCCAATCTGGACGTCCAGACTGAAGAGGAGATTCTCCGGCGGATGCGCGAGGCATTTCCCGATACGTTGATTTTGTTTGTGGCGCACCGGTTGAAGGTTGCCCGATGGGCAACGCATATCTTGGTGATGGATCGGGGCAAGCTTGTGGAGGAAGGCGATCACGAGACGTTGCTCCGTCGGGGTGGGTTGTACGCGTTGCTGGTGAGTAAGCAGGGGGGGGTGGGGGTAAGTT
>JALWYU010000089.1 GCA_026992635.1 Bacteroidota bacterium
CTCCCTGCAACCCAGCGCCGAACGCCCCGCCCGCCCCGCTTCAAACCTCCCGATACACACATCCGGCAATTCCCATTCCCGCACCCACGCTCACCATCACCACCACGTCGCCCCTGTGCAGCCGACCTGAGCGACGTAGCCGGTCGTACAGTGTGGGAATGGTTGCCACGGATGTGTTGCCTAAGGTTTCTACTGTGGAGGGGGCAAAGTCCGCATAGGGTGGCTCAGACAGACCCCATTCCCGCAACAAGTTTCGGAGGATTGCCTGGTTCATTTTGGCGTTTGCCTGGTGCATGAGCAGGTAGCGGATGTCCTGAAGGTGGTACCCCACCTTTCGGAGCAGGGCGCTGATGGCGGCAGGCACTTCGCGCACCGCATATTCGTAGACTTTCCGTCCGTGCATTTTCAGGTAGAGACGGGGATGTTTTTGTTTTTCGGGGTGGTAACTTCGTCCCATATGCAGGTAGGAGGCGGTCTGACTACCGTCATTGAGGATTGTCCATCCTAAGAAACCAGCTCCTTCACTGGCATCTTCCGGGATTGTGCGCAGCAGGATGGCGCCCGCACCATCGCCAAAGAGCATGCGGTCGCGATCGTGTTCGTCGGTTACGCGAGAAAGGAAGTCGCCGCCTACGACCAGGGCGTACTGGTTGGGCTCACCCGTTTGTTCCAGGTCCTGAACCGCTAAGTAAAGGGCGTGGACCCAGCCGGGACAACCCGCCACCACATCCACGGCACTGCACCGATCCGCAATATTCAGTACCTGTTTCAGGCGCGATGCTAAGGAGGGAACCATTTCTGAGTAGCCGCCTTCGTGCACCTCGCCAAAGTTGTGTGCCACATAGATTCCGTGCAATTGGATGGAAGAATGGTCTTTTTCGGGGATTCCACTTGCCAGTGCCTGTCGTGCTGCCCTGGCTAATCCCTCTACTAAGGAGACGTGTTGGGGTGCCCAGCGCCGCTCGCGAATCCCGGTCAGTGCTTCAAATCGGGCAGTGATTTCGGAAGGGGATTGTTCATAGCGTTTCCCTTCAGCTGTATAAAACTCTGCTGAGGCAAAAGCACTTGTTGGAATGACCTCTTCAGGGATGTATGCCCCGCTGCCTGCGATCACTACCCGCACACGCATGCATCTTTGAATTTTCTGGTGTCTGGCGTTCTTGCTGTCTTTTCTGAAAAGGAAGGGAACTTTTTGGATGGAAAGTTCCATTTTATCGGCACAAAACGATTGCATCGCTTCATAGAGTAAGAGCGGTAAAAACTACCGTAAAAATCAGCGAGATCCATGGCGGGACTATTCCAGGACCCTTCTATGGTTGTGGGTTTGTTGCTGGTCGTGGCGTTGCTGGGCGTGTTGTATGTGATTTGGCGGGCAACCTGGGTGGTCCGCCAGCCTGCTGGCACATCCCCAATGCAACGCATTGCTCAATACATTCAGGAAGGGGCTCGTGCCTTTCTTCGTGCTGAGTATCGGGTCTTGTTTATCTTCGTCCTGATTATTGGGATTTTGCTGGCGCTGTTTGTTGGTAAGAAGTCCCACTGGTTGATTGGTATTTCGTTCATAGTGGGTGCAATTGTCAGTGGGTTTGCCGGTTATCTGGGCATGATGATTGCAACGCGGGCAAATGTCCGGACGACGGAAGCCGCCCGCCACAGCCTGAATAGCGCTTTGCGGGTTGCCTTCAGTGGTGGATCGGTCATGGGAATGGGTGTGGTCAGCTTTAGTGTTCTGGCAATTACTTTGCTTTTGCTGATTTACATGGCGGTGTTTGGTACCGAAATGAACGAAACCTGGGAGAAAATTCTGAATGTTTTGATGGGCTTTTCGTTTGGTGCTTCCTCAGTTGCTTTATTTGCCCGTGTAGGAGGTGGTATCTATACGAAGGGTGCGGATGTTGGGGCTGACCTCGTCGGAAAAGTAGAAGCGGGTATTCCGGAAGATCATCCGTTGAACCCTGCCGTCATTGCTGACAATGTGGGCGATAACGTGGGCGACGTGGCTGGTATGGGTGCTGACCTATTTGAATCCTATGTGGGTTCGTTGATTTCGGGGATGATTCTGGGTGTTTCCCTGGCGTTGCTGCAGGTTCATCAGGGGGCTTCGCCAGCCGCAGGTTATGTATTGATTTTTCTACCTCTTTTGCTGGCGGGTGTTGGAATTCTTGCCTCACTGATTGGGACGTTTTTCGTTCGTGTCCAGGAAGGGGGTGATCCCCAAAAAGGATTGAACCGTGGGATGTTCGCGGCGGCAATCCTGTTTTTGCTGGGTGCCGCCGCCGTGATTTACACCCTTGTTCCTGAACGTATTGTTACCGCTGGACTGTTTGGGTATGCAATGAAGGAAATCACGCGAGGCGGGTTAATGACGGCGGTGACCGTGGGACTTATCGTGGGTATTCTGATTGGACTGATTACGGAATACTACACGGGTCCGGGCAGACCTCCTGTGCGCAAGATCGTCGTTCGTTCTATAACGGGTGTGGCGACCAACATCATTTCAGGCTTGGCAGTAGGCATGATCTCAACAGTTCTCCCTGTTTTGCTGATTGCCATTGGTATTCTGGTGGCGTACTATTTTGGAGGGCTATATGGAATTGCCCTTGCCGCAATAGGTATGCTGGCAAATACAGGGATTCAGCTGGCGGTAGACGCCTATGGACCTATTGCCGACAATGCAGGGGGGATTGCTGAAATGGCACAGCTCCCGCCGGAAGTCCGCGAACGAACTGATAAACTGGATGCCGTGGGCAATACCACTGCCGCCATCGGAAAGGGTTTTGCCATTGGATCGGCAGCTCTGACGGCGCTGGCGTTCTTCGCCGCATATATGGATACTTCGCGATTGACGGGCGGCATCCGCCTGGATTCTCCCGATGTGGTGGCGGGATTGTTCTTAGGTGGTGCAATTGCCTTTTTGTTCTCGGCACTGGCTATTGATGCGGTTGGGCATGCCGCGCATGCGATGGTAGAAGAAGTGCGCAGGCAATTTCGCGAGATCCCTGCATTGCGTAAAGCACTGGAACTGATGAAGAAGCATGGGGAACGCCCTGTTTCGGAATGGCCGGAAGAAGACCAGAAAGCCTTTGCCGAAGCCGAGGGCAAGCCCGAATACGGAAAGTGTGTGGAAATTTCCACGACATCTGCGCTGAAACGCATGTTGTTGCCCGGGCTCATTGCGATTATCCTGCCTGTCGTTGTGGGTCTTTACAGTCTGGAGATGCTTGGTGGGTTACTGGCGGGCGTCCTCATCACGGGTGTACTCCTTGCTTTGTTCCAGGCAAATGCCGGTGCCGCCTGGGATAACAGTAAGAAGATGGTGGAGGCGGGCTTCACCCACGAAGGCAAAGTCTACAAGAAGGGGTCAGACCTCCACAAGGCAACAGTTGTGGGCGACACCGTGGGCGACCCCCTCAAAGATACATCCGGACCTTCGTTGAACATTCTCATTAAGCTCATGTCCATCATTGCTTTGATCATTGCCAGTTTTCTCGCGGCAGGTTAAACCAATGGCTTATTCTCCCCGCAGTTGGCGGTTTGACGAAGCATGTGTTTGCCCAAATTGGGGTTACACGTATGGCTTCTGGTTGGTTGTGGGGTTGGTGGTCGTCGTTGTGGCTCCATCTATCGGTTGGGGTCAACAGAATCGGTCTGTACCTGACGCAGCGACAACGCCTGAAACTCCTTCATTGTCGGTCAGATCAGATACGGGTCGTACGGGTTTCCGACCTGTGTTTGCAGGGATAGAGGTATTTCCGTCGTTCTATTTGGGTCGGTGGAAGGGTGGGGGGATCCGCCTGCAAGCCGCACGCAACCCATTCGCAACCACGAATGTCCACTTACGCCTCCAGTACTACAGTGGTGTGGATTCTGCGGAGGATCGTCCCGGCACCTTTGACCTGCCCGCACCACCGCACTGGCGAGTTGTTCCGGGCGTAACGTTTTGGTTAGCGGAGGAGCCTTTCCGGGCATTTTTCGTTCGTATAGAGGGGGGAGTGGTGTTGCCGCAGGGCAAAGTGTTTGGCGAGCTGGCAATTGGTGGGACACTTCCTGTTTGGCGTCCCGTTTATTTGACGGCATCGGTTAGCCTGCGTACGCGCTCAGTGGAAGAGACGCCAGTGATTGCGTTTCCGAGGATAGGGCTCGCCCTTGCACTCTATTTGCCGGTGCGCCCAACTGAGCCGGCATTACACTGATTATGCTGATGGGTGGGAAAAGTTCATGACCAGTAAGAATTGGTGAGTATGCGAATTTTTCTGTCGGCATGTGAGGCATCGGCGGACCGGCACGCCTACCGTGTTCTCCAGGCATTGCGCCAGCAAACATCTGCATCCATTCCAGTGGGGGTCTGGGGTACAGGTGGTCCGTATTTGCGTTCTTTGCCTGAGTTCCATATGGTGTTTCCAGCTGAGCGCCTGGGGCATTTAGGCTTCGTGGAAGTTCTTCGGGATTTGCCTGTGTTTGTGCGTCTCCGACGGTGGTACCTCCACTTGTGGCAGGCATACAGGTTTCAATGCATTGTGTTGATGGATTTTCCGGGTTTTCACCTTCGGGTGCTGCGCGATGTGGTGCGTAGAAGAATCCATTTGCCTGTCATTTATTACATTTTGCCACAGTTGTGGGCGTGGTATCCGGAACGTGCACTGATTTTGCGCCATGCTGTACGGTTGCTGGCAATTCTCCCGTTTGAACCGCAATTCTATCGGCGGATGGGCATTCGTCATGTGGTGTATGTGGGGAATCCGGTGGTGGAGGCAGTTCGCGAACATCGTGTTCAGCCGGTGGCGGGCATCCATCCCTCGGAAAAACCGATTGTCGCTTTGGTTCCGGGTAGTCGTTCTCGTGAGATTGACGCGATTTTTCCGGTGATGCTTCAGGCAGCTGGTCCGTTGCTTAGGTCGTTCAGGTTTGTTGTGGCGCCCCCAATGGAGCAGCGAGTGCGGGTGCACTGGTGGTTGAAGCGATTCCGCCTGGATGGACGGATTCCTGTGTTTGCCGGCAGATTGTACGACGTACTTGCTGTGAGTCAGGCGGCAATCGTCACTTCGGGAACGGCAACGCTGGAAACAGCGCTGTGGTGCGTACCCCAGGTTGTGCTGTATCGGGGGAACTGGCTTTCTTATGCGATTGCCCGGTTAGTCGCCCGTGTCCGTGCCATTTCCTTAGTCAATTTGATTGCGAACCGTATTGTTGTGCCGGAGTTGCTCCAGGAGCGATGTACCCCTGAACGCGTACGCCAGGAGTTATTACGGCTTTTTGAAGAAAGGGTCCGACGGGCGATTTTGACCGGGTATGCAGAGGTTACTGATCGGCTGGGTACACAGTCGGCTTCGCAGACTGTTGCGCGCCACATCCTGGAGGTCAGTATGCAAAATCGGGGAAACCACAATTGACCAAAATCCGTTTTTAGAAAACACAGGATGCCTTATCTTAAAGAAGGGGCGAAGTGCATAGCCAGTCAACCGCCAAAATGAACGAGTCATGACGCAAGTAGCCACGACAACGAGGGAGGTGCCTCAATCGCTGGAGGAAACCCAGCATGTCGTGCCACTCAAGAGCATTGATTTTGTGGAGTTCTGGGTGGGCAATGCCAAGCTCAGTGCGTACTTTTACATGCATGCATTTGGGTTTCAACCGGTTGCCTATGCCGGTCTGGAAACCGGGGTACGCGACCGGGCTTCGTATGTTTTGCGCCAGGGGAAAGCCGTGTTTGTCTTTACATCGCCTTACCATCCGGATTCGCCCATTGCGGAGCACCACAAGAAGCACGGGGATGGCGTCCGGTACATTGCTTTTGAGGTGGACGATGCCGAATTCGCCTACAATGAGACGACGCGACGTGGTGCCGAACCCTTTATGGAACCCACCGTCCTGGAGGATCAGCATGGTAAGGTGAAGATTTCGGGCATTCATACTTATGGAGATACGGTCCATCTGTTTGTGGAACGCAAGGATTATGGCGGGGTCTTTTTACCGGGGTATGAACCGTGGGAGCCGCCAGTCGTTCCTACGGATGTGGGCATTTATGCGATTGACCATATTGTGGGCAATGTAGAGCTTGGCAAGATGGATTATTGGGCAAGGTTTTATGCGGAGGTCCTGGGCTTTCACCAGCTGATCTCATTTGACGACAAAGACATTTCCACGGAATATTCTGCCTTGATGAGCAAAGTGATGACGGACGATCGCGAAGTGATCAAGTTTCCGATCAATGAGCCGGCAATTGGCAAGCGCAAATCGCAGATTCAGGAATTTCTGGAATACTATCATGGTCCGGGTTGTCAGCACATTGCCTTGCTGACCAATGATATTATTCACACGATTCGGGAGTTGCGTCGTCGGGGCGTAGAATTCTTAGAAGTGCCGGATGCCTATTATGAAATGCTGCCGGACCGTGTAGGCAAAATAGATGAGCCCTTGGATGTGATTCGTGAACTGCGTATCCTTGTGGATCGTGATGAGCACGGATATTTACTGCAGTTGTTCACCAAGCCTTTGCAGGATCGTCCTACATTCTTCATTGAGATTATTCAGCGGAAGGGTGCGCGCTCCTTTGGCAAGGGCAATTTCAAAGCGCTGTTTGAAGCCATTGAACGGGAGCAGGCACGGCGTGGCAATCTTTGACGGGAGGCAGGGATGGGAGTGGGGCGGGGGAGGGGGCTTGGCTTCGGCTTTATCATCTTTTGAGTGGTCGCAGCGAAGGGATGTGTGTGGCGCAAGGGGGTATACAGGTGGTTGTGAGAGTGGTGCAGAGCAATGTGTGGTTGGTAGTGCAGTATGCTGGCTGTTGGTGAAGTGTGAAGGATAAGCAGTTTTGCGCTTGCGTTGTGAGGCGAACGAAAAAAGCAGGCATGACTGGTGCTGTGGGCGGTGAGCCAGGGGAAGCAAAAAGTCAGGGGTCCCAGTCTGTTCAACGTGTGGAGTTGCGGATTTATGGACGTGTTCAGGGTGTGTACTATCGGGCGCATGCTCTGGAAGAAGCCCGGAAACTGGGTTTGACCGGTTGGGTGCGGAATGAGCCGGACGGTTCGGTTCGCTGCCAGGTGCAGGGTCCGCGCGACCGAATTGATGCCTTTATTGCATGGGCTTGGGAGGGGTCGCCCCGGGCGCGGGTCCGCCACATAGATGTAAAGGAGATTCCGGTTGAAGAGGGGGAAGAATCGTTTCAGATTACAGGATGAGCACAACGTCTGGAGAGGAGGCTCAGGCGAATGCCTTGCGTTTGATTGTGGGATTGGGCAATCCGGGCACGCAGTATGAATGGACGCCGCACAATATTGGTTTCCACGTTGTGGATGCGTTTGCTGAGAAGGTGGATGTAACGTTTCGTTACAGGCGCAAAGCCCTGTATGCGCATTGTATATTGAGGTGGCGTGATCAGGTGCGTACGGTGTGGTTGATAAAACCACAGACGTATATGAATTTGAGTGGAGAGGCGGTGCTGGCGTGGGTCCAGTATTTAAAGGTGGATGTTTCTCCGGAACGAGTTCTGGTGGTTGTGGACGATTTGGATTTACCCTGGGGTAAGTTGAAGTTTACGGCGGAGGGAAAGCCCGGTACGCATCGTGGTTTACAGGATATTGCGCGCAAATTGGGCACATTTTCGCTGTGTCGGTTACGGATAGGGGTTGGTCCGCGTCCGCCGGACTTATCGCCTGCGGAATATGTTTTGCGTCCTGTTGGGGAGGATCGGATGGGTCAGGTTCGTTCAGTCATTATGTGTGCTGTGCGTTTGCTTTGTTTGTGGGTGTTTGCTGGCTGGATGCGCGCGCAGAACTTGGTGGCAACCTGTGTGAAGGATCAGCCGCCCAGGAAGTGGGCTCATCTTCCATGCTGGTAATCAAGGTGTGGTGGGTCCTATGTCATGTACAGATAGAGTGCTAGGATACCTCCTGTCAGTGCAGCAATCAGCAAAAGGCTCTGCAGGATGCGTGGCGGACACCGAACCAGTACAGGGAATATGGACCAGGTGATGCTCCACCACACAAGAAAAGAACTGGCGATGAGCGGTGAAGCGATCAGTGTCCAGACCCAGGAATTGCGCACAACACGGAAGTAAGGCAATAGTCGGGTATAGCTGGCGGCGTGCCACCATGCTTTTCGCCAGGCAAACACACCCCATAGTGCACAGAAGATAAGGAGGAGTAATGCGGTGAGCAGGTTTGTACTGAATGTGTTCAGGGAGGTAATTTGCTGGATCAGGCTTTTTTGCCAGGTAAGGGTATGGATGAGGTGCCAGTAGTCCAGTATGGGTGGTCCGGCGAGTACGGGCAGTGAGATGAGTCCAAAGGTCAGTCCTCCGAGGAAGGATAGCCAGTTGCTTTGTCGTGGTATGGGGAGTGTGGTGATGGCGATGGGCAGGACCCCTGTCAACTGCGTACCTGTGAGGAAACCGAGCCAGGCACCTCGCCAGAATTGGCTATTTGACAGTGGTAAGGGGAGGAATAGCCAGCAGGCAACGATCGGAGCAAATACGGTGCTCAGGCTGAGGAACCAGTGTTGTAGCGACCACAAAAGTGGCGGGTTTGCAGTGGGCCAATTGGCTGGCAGGGCAATCGCGATGGTCCAGTGGGCGATTGGCGGTAACACCCACAGCACCACAAATGCGGCAAATCCACTAAGAAATAAGCTCAGGCTAAACTGGTGGAACAGTCTTGGTGAGAGTGGGAGCATGCGGAACATTCCAAAAGAAACCAAGAAGAAGCCAATGCCCCAGGTCAGCAGAATGGGAAAGAGCACAAAGTAGTTGGGGGCAATGATTTGCTGGATGAGCCAGGCAGAAGATACGCTGAGAATCAATACAGCAAGAACGGCGGTGAGCACCATACTATGGAGGGGGTTGGTTGAGCTCAGGGTGTGATGAAGAGGAGGCGCAGGAGGCGCAGGCGCTTGCGTTCATTCCAGAAGACAAACAGGCTGTAGGGGTCAACCTGTTTACCGGTGGCTGTCCATAATGGGGTTTGTGTAAGCCATTGTTCCATCGTGGTGCCTGTCCAGGAAAGAGAGAGTGCGGTGGCATGCAACCCTGCACCTTTCAAATCATTGTAGATCAGCACGATGCCCTGAGGTGTATGGGCGGTGGCGACGGTGCTCAGTGGCTGGTCTGTCGTGGTTTCTTCCTGGAAGTATCGCGTATAGGTTTTTCTCCAGACGGGGTTCAGGCTATCTTGTGTGAGGCGAAACAGGAAGAAGTGCGTGTAGACACGCTGGTGCAGGCTTCGGTAGCCATAGCCCGGGTAGAACAGGTCGGTGGGTGGGGCGACAAATGTGGTTTCCTCGCGGGAACCTTCCAGCACGACCAGGAGATCACCATTGACTTGCTGGGCAATAGTAAGGAAACGCAGGTGAAAGCGCCATGTCAGGTCGCGAAGTACCCAGGTTGCGGATGTGCGCGGAGATTGGGAAGAGAGGCTTGGGCATAGCAGGTGTAGTTCGGTGGGTGTGCCTTTACGCAGGGTGGCGAGGCAGATGCCATGGTCATACAGATAGAGGGGCGTGGCGGTTCGGCATGCTGTGAAGGTGGTATCCCAAAGGGGTTGGAGTGGAACAGGGGATTTTCCTGTGCGGGAAGGGAGGAAGCGTCCAACCCACAGGTGGCAGCGGTCGTCTTTTTGGGGAAAGACGATCCAGAGGGTGCTTGTATCGGCGAGGAAGTGGATTTCCCGATAAGGCGCTTTCCAGAGTTTTTGTGTCAGGGTTGTGGGGAGTTTTCCCACGATGGGTATAAATTGGTCGTATCGGGCAAGGATAGCGTAAGCATGTGTGTTGCGCATGATCAGCCAGGCGCCAGTAACGGGAAATATACTTAGGTCGCGCAGAAGGAGAAAGGAGGCGGGTTCTTGATGGAGGTACAGGCTTGAGGGTCTGGATTTGCCAGGCAAATAGATACGCAGGTATGTGCCCTGGGTGTCGGTCCATTGTCGTTCAAGAGCTAGGAGGACGATGCCCGAGTCTGTGGGATAGCCGCCGATCCAGAGTCCTGTGCGGATTCGTCCAATTTCCTGTTTGTATTGGAGGTGGAGGTTTCGTGTCCATTTGAGGAGGTAGGCAGTACCTGCCCGGTCTACCACTAAGGTGTGCAGGGTTTGCTGGTGCCATCCGATGATTTCCGCGTGTTCCGGGATGATGGGGAGTTCAACGGTTTCGCTCCACTGGATATTTTGTCGGGTTGCGTTTTGTCCCAGGATCAATACGGGTGTAAGGAGGCAGAGGATGAGCCGGGCAATCAACTGGTAAGGGGTTTGCTTTTGGAGGGGGGTGTGAGGCTTCATGGTGCGGGATGTCTCAGCGGTTGAGTTGTCGCTGTCGTGGGTCAATGGCGTCAATCAAGCCTTCTCCGATCAGGTTCAGTGCGGTGACCGTCAGGAAGATCGCCATGCCGGGGAAGACTGCCAGCCACCAGTCTTCGGGATAGCGTCGGGAGAGGGAGAGCATGGAACCCCAGGTGACGACGTCCGGGGGTACGCCCAAGCCCAGGAAAGAGAGTGTGGCTTCAATGAGGATTGCGCTTGCCACACCAAATGCAATGGCGATGAGTACGGGTGTCAGTCCGTTGGGTAGGACGTGGCGTAAGAGGATTCGTACGTGTGAATAGCCGAGTGCGCGGGCGGCTTCCGTGTACTGGAGGGCGCGGATCCGAAGCAGTTCGGCACGGACGAATCGTGCGATGCCTGTCCATCCTGTTAAGCCAATGACTGCCATAACGAGAAACAGTGAGGGGCGGGCAATGGCAATGATGCCAATGATCAGGAAGATGGTGGGGATGGTGACCACGATTTCAATGAAGCGGGAGATGAGGATATCCAGAGGTACGTAATGGCGTTTGCGGAATACAGGGATGAGCCACCCGAGAAGTCTACCCAGTGCCCAGGCAATCAGGAAGATGACAGCGATGATCAGCAGGCTGAGCAGGGCTTCGCCCAGAAAGTGAAAAATAGATCGGTTCAAGGCTTGCTGGAGGGCGTAGCTCCGGACTTCGCACCCGTAGAACCAGGCGGGGATCAGTGCCAGGATCGTGAAGAGTGTCACACCCCAGCGCATACGGAGTGTGTGGTCGCCAAAGTAGCCCGCTAAGGAGCCCAGCAAAATTCCGATGAATGCCGCGATTGCCATTGCAACGATGCCCACGGATAGAGAGATGCGGGTTGCGTGGATGAGTCCAGCCAGGACGTCGCGTCCTAAGTCGTCGGTACCCAGCCAGTGGCGAAACCAGATAGAGGGGACATCTTGTTTGTCAAAAGGGCCGACGCGCAGGTTGTTAAAGTCCATGTTTTGGGGCAGGTAGGGGACGAGTGGCCAGATTGCCCAGTCGTAGCTGGCGTTGTGCCAGTCGGTGATGGCGCGCAGGCGTTCGGGGAAGGGGATGCCCAAGTTTTCCAGATAAGAGGAGATGATGGGAAAATAGATTTTGCCGTCAATCTGGCAGATGAGGGGTTTTTCGTTAGCGATAAAGTCGGCGAGGATTGCGATCAGGGCAAGGACCAGGATGAAGCGCCAGGCTATCCAGGCGAGCCGGTTTCGCTGGAAGCGTGTCCAGACTTCCTGCCAGTATCGGTAAGGTTTTTGGGGCGGCGTTGCAGGGTTAGTTGCGGACTGGGTGTTGTGCTGGTTACTGCTGGTGTTACCGGTCATGCCCGTGGGGATTTGCTACCGCTTGCGATAGGTGATGCGCGGGTCTACGACGGCGTACAGAATGTCGGCAACCAGATATCCGATGAGCGTCATGACGGCGGTGAGGAGGACGACGGCGTAAACCACCGGGTAGTTTCTGGCGAAGATGGCTTCATAGGATACTTTTCCCATTCCAGGGATGGAAAAAATGTATTCAATGACGAAGGAGCCCGAAACCATATAGGGGAAGACGTTGGCGAACAGTGTAATGATGGGTAGGAGTGAGTTACGGAAGGCATGTTTCCAGATGACGGTTCGTTCGTCCAGTCCTTTCGCACGGGCGGTTCGTACGTAGTCCTGGCTGAGTGCGTCCAGCATACTTCCCCGCATCTGACGCGCTAAGAATGCCAGCGAACCATATGCCAGGCAAATGACGGGTAACACCAGATGGTGGGCAATATCTAAGGTGCGAATCCACCAGGGTGCTTCTGGTCCCACAGATTGCACGCCAAAAGGTGGGAACCAGGACAGAAACACGCCGCTGGCAAAGAAGATGATCAGCAAGGTTGCCACCCAGAAATTGGGCAGCGAGTAGAGAATGTAGAAAAACAGGGAGAGCAACCGGTCGCGCAGTGAGTACTTGTGGACTGCCATATCCACGCCTGCGGGAATTGCGATCAGGTAGATGAGGATGAGGGCGCACAGGTTGATAAGCACGGTCCAGCGCAATGCGGAAACAATCACTTCTGTAACGGGGCGGAGGTCCTGGTAGGAGATGCCGAAGTCGCCACGGAGGATGCCTGATATCCACCGGTGATACTGGTTGTTCAGTCCATACCAGTGGAAGGTGGGGATGTAGTTTTTCCAGGGTGTGGCGTGCTGGAACATGGCTTGTGTTCGGGCAAAGAGTGTATCCATAGCCTGACGAAAAGTGCGGAATGGCTTGGCGACGGCCTGACAGAAATGCAATAGGGCGGTATCTGCGGATGTGCTGGTATCTGT
>JALWYU010000090.1 GCA_026992635.1 Bacteroidota bacterium
GTGGGAGGGTGGGCAAAAAACGAAATGAACAATTGGTTTCGTTCTATCAGGAAAGAAGCAAGTCTACCTTTCTGCGAAAGCGCTGTCCTGATCCATGTCTGTCCGAATACCTCAGGGAAATACCTCTCAGGTCAGTCAGCCCAGTTCGGATCCCGCACCTGCAGTCCACACACTGGTGCAGCGGATTCGCCGCCGATGGCTTACGTTTCTCGCAGTACTTGGTTTGTGGCGATTTCTGGTATTTGTTGCGCTTTTTAGCCTTATTGTGCTGGGCGGTGTCCTGATCAGTTGGGCAACAGTCAGGTACTACGGATGGGTTCCCCCCCTTGCCTTTTGGCTCACTGTCCTGACTGGCTTGGCGGGTTTGGGCTGGCTTCTTATTCGGGTTTACCGCTTCTGGCAAGCGCGACAGAAAGCCTGGTATGCATTTCTATGGCGTTTGACGGAGAATGACCAGTTGATCAATCTCCTGGAATACTATCAGCTGTATCGGAAAGGACGGCGGTCTTCGCGGCTCTTAGCCCGAGCAGTACACGAGCGCCTGTTACTCTGCACACCAGAACGTTTCACTGTACTTACCCAGATGATCCGACAGGCAATTGCACGCAGAACGGTAATGTTCCTTATTGCATCGCTGGCAGTCTTTGGCACTGCCTGGGTGAGTCTTTCTCCCGAAACGCTTCACGATGCCTGGTTTATCTTCCTCTCAGGAAGAACACCCTGGAAACCGTATGTTCCCTATCAGGTTAAGGATTTTGCCCCACGCGTAGCCTACCCCACACCATTTCTTACTTTTACGTTCCGGGTTGAACCCCTCCCTCAACACATCCTTATTGTCGGACAGGGCTTGTTTGCTGGAACGCGCCACTGGCTGGTTCCCAATCCTCAAGACAACTACCGATTCCGGTTCCGAAGCCCAGGTATGCAAATTGGAGAGGGAGTATTTACACTGTTTGTCCATAATCAGGCGATTGCCACGATTCCGGTTAGAATCGTACCTCCTCCCACTGTCCATCAATCATATATCGTTGCCCAATATCCCCGATACCTGAACCGAAAACCCGATACCCTCCATACCGCACGAATCACAGTACCAGAAGGTACAGAGCTCAGATGGCACTTTTCCGTACAGTATGTGCGACACGCATATCTTCTGGCGGGGGATTCACTGGTTCCCCTGACCATTTCGCCGGATTCAGTCATTGCCTATCGGTGGATTGCTGATACCTTCACCCACTTGCTGTTTCTCTTTGCAGGTAGGGTGGATAGCCTCCCCCCTGATTCCCTGATGTACACAATCCATGTACGGAAAGACGCTTTTCCATCTGTTGCGCTTTCTCGCATTGAATGGTTAAAGCCGTCAACACGTGTCATCCTTACGGGAAGCATTTGGGATGACTATGGTTTCACGGGCTTATGGCTGATTTATCGCTTCCAACGGGAGCACCGTTCCGGTAAATGGCATCGCATTCCCCTTCCCATCCACAAAGCACTTACTTTTCAACCATTCCAGTATGTGTGGCATCTGGATACATTTTTTGCTTATGTGGAAGGAGGAACAATTCAGTTTTATCTGGAGGTCCGTGATAACGACGCACTGCACGGGTTCAAACGTGCCCAAACCCAAATTTACACCCTCAAAATTCCCTCACTTCAGGAGAGACAACAAGCCACAGCGCAGACTTTAGAACGTACAGCGTCCCAGTTGAGTGCTTCTACCGCTCGGGTGGAACAAGCCGGTAAAGAAACGCAAGACCTCCTGGAGCAGTTCTTCCTGCGTAATCCGCATCAACTGAGACAAACCCCTGCAATCCAGGAACTCCAAACACTGCCCGAAGAAATCCGTCAATTCCTTCAGCAACTCCAGCAAGAACTGGAACAACAGGCACGATTGCTGCCCCAGGATACACAACTCCATCAGTGGACAGAACAACTTCAGAAACGGATCCAGGAAATCCTTCAGAGTCCCACCCTCCAGAAACTGGAAGAACTTGCCAGACAGCTGGATTCTATCAACCCCAACCAGCTCAACCAGTGGCTCCAGCAATACCAGTGGGAGCAACAAACACTCCAGTGGATGATGGAACGCCTGGAAGAACTCTGGAAACGATGGGCACTCTGGACACAACTGGAAATCTTCCTGAACGAACTGCAACATACCGAACAACTCCTGGATTCCCTGAAAAACCTGACTGTACAGCCTGAAACCGAACAACACCCTCAAGCACGTCGTGCGCAAATTGATGCCCTCCACCAGAGTGTAACCAACCGTATTGACACGCTGACACACTGGCTAAAGCAAATGGATTCCCTGAACCAGACCTTAACCCAACCCTTCCCCTTTGATCTGGATCCCAAGCATCTTCGTCCACCACGCCAGCAAATGCAGCGGGCGCAACCATTGGAACCCCACCTGCGCACACCGCATTACGAACGTGCACGCCAGCAACTCAGACAGCTCCGACAGCAACTGGCACAGCAAAAAGCGCAGTGGGAAGCCAATGCCCAAAACCTCTCCCTTGCCCTGATCAATTACCTGATTCAAGCCGGAACGAATCTTACTCTGGTGCAGGAAGAAATTTATCGTGCGCTCCAGGGTAGAGAAAGCCCTCATCCGGAAACCGCTCGCGAAGCCGCCTATCAGGCATTACTTCAGATGCGCCTGCCTTTCTTTCAGTGGGGAGACAGCCTCCGGAATCTTGCCAGGCAAACCACACAAGTTTCCATGCATCTAATTGAACAGTACCGAAATGCTGAGCGCCTGTATCTGAACACCCTGGAAGCCCTGGAAAACCGTAGTGGCTTACCCACAAACCAGGATTTCGTCCGTACCCGGGAAATGTTTACCCAAATCAATGAGCTCGTCGCTTTGTTGCGCGATCTTCGTGAGCAGGCACTTCAGCAAATGCTCCCGAAGATGGCGGGGGGCGGTGCCTGCCAGCGCCCCGGACAGGGACGGGGAACCACAACCCGCCAGCAACGCAACCTCAGCCAACGACAAATGCAACTTGCCCGGCAACTGGAACAGCTCCTCCGACAACGAGGACAACTCCAGGGGAAAAACCGCGATCGCTACCAGCAACACGGAATGCATAATGCGGAGATCATTCGGTTAATGCTGGAACAAATGAAGTTACGCGAAGCACTCCGACAGATGCGCGAGAACCTGCCCATCCACGGTAAACAAGATGTAGAACTGCGCAATCAGTTACAAGCCCTGGAAGAGGAAATGCGCCAAATAGAGCAGCAACTGCGGAATCCACAGGCGCCTCTTGCCGAAATCGTTCGGCGACAACAGGCACTGGCTGTTCGGCTCCTGGAGGCAGAACGTGCCCTGCGTGAGCAACGGGTTTCCAATGAACGACTGGCGGAACGCCCCGATACCAATCTGTCTATGGTCCAGGGCAGTGCTCGTCCTCAGGTACAGCGCCTGACATTTTCTACTACCATGCAGCCTGTACCGGTGCCCGTACGCCTTCGCCCACAATGGATGGACGCAGTCCGGACACTATGGCGAGAAGAAGAGACAACAACAACCGCAACAACCTCACCCCATGAGTAAACCGCCATCTGTGCAACACTGAGACGACCGCAACCAGGGGAACTTTTGCTGGAAAGGAGGTGTTTTCCCAGCAGGAGCCCGCCAATAGCCATAAAAAGAAAACTCACTCCTCCAAATGAAGTGATTCCAACATATCCTGGCCATGACAAAAACGCCAGAGCGATATCCCCGACGATTGCCGACCCGCACCGTGTATGTAGGCGATGTGCCTTTGGGCGGCGCCCATCCTATTCGGATTCAATCTATGACGGTGAGTACGCCAGAGCAGGTTCACCAAACCGTACGCGAAATAGAAGCACTTGCTCATGCGGGATGTGAGCTGGTTCGCGTAACCGTTCCCCAGCGCCGCGCGGCAGAATGCCTTAAAGATGTTAAAGCAGAGTTGAACCGTCGCCATTGTCGCGTCCCACTCATTGCGGATGTGCATTTTGCGCCCAGCGCGGCATACATCGCTGCCCGATATGTGGAAAAAGTTCGGATCAATCCAGGAAATTTTCAAGACCGGAAAACATTGCAAGGGCCACAACGCGAATGGACAGATCAGGAGTGGAACGAAGCGATAGCACGGATTGCCGATCGGCTCCGTCCCCTGTTGCAAATCTGTCGGGAATATGGCACTGCGTTGCGCATTGGCGTGAATCATGGTTCGCTTTCGGACAGGATCCTCTGGCGATGGGGCGATACCCCAGAAGGTATGGTGGAATCCGCCTGGGAATTCATTCGGATCTGCCAGGAGGAAAACTTCCATCAAGTTGTGCTCAGTATGAAAGCCAGCAATCCCTTAGTGATGATTGACGCTTATCGCCTGTTAGTGCTCCGAATGAAACAGGAAGGTACACTCTACCCATTACATATTGGTGTTACGGAAGCAGGCAACCAGCTGGAAGGACGCATCAAGTCCGCAATAGGAATTGGCACGTTGCTGGCAGAGGGCATTGGCGATACGATTCGTGTATCCTTGGCTGAGGATCCTGTTCATGAAGTTCCTGTTGCCTGGCATTTACGCCGACTGGCAGAGCAGGGTATGCTTCAGGGGGTCGTTTCGGAATTTCTGGGCAGGACAGATCTGGTCTCTGCAAAGGCTGGTAATGGGTCAGTGCTTGTGCCGTATGTGATTGTTCGGTGTCGTCGTGGCGAGGGATATCCCCGGCAGCCTCAGCCTGATTTCTGTGCCGTAGAGGAAGGAGGTCGGCTTATCCTGAAAGACGTGCGGGGCAGACGATACACCGTTGGTTCGCTCCACAAGCCAGGAGCATTCATCTGCCTGACTTGGCAGGATTCTGTACCTGATCGTTTACCTGCAAACCTGACGAATGCGCCAGATGTATACTGGATTGTGGAAGGCAACCCTGAATGGCCGGCATACCAGTGGGAAGCCTGGATTCATGACTTGGTGGAGCGGAGCCTACCGCTCGCCCGTACTATCATTCGGGTCCGCTTAGGCGGCAATGGTTATTATCTGGGTGTTGCCCTGGCGGCACGTTTTGCCCGTCTGTTTCTTTCCGGAGTGGGTGGGCTCTGGCTGGAAAGCCCCGAGAGCACTGCTACGGAATGTGCGACCATCGCTTTTCAGTTTTTGCAAGGCTTGCGTCGGCGCATTGAATCGGTGGAGTACATTGCCTGTCCTTCTTGTGGACGTACGCAATTTCATCTGGAAGAGGTGGTGGCTGCGATTCGGGCACGAACCCAACATCTGAAGGGCATCAAGATCGCGATTATGGGATGCATTGTGAATGGGTTAGGGGAGATGGCAGATGCTGACTATGGGTATGTGGGTAGTGGGCCGGGACGTGTCCACCTGTATCGGGGTCGGCAACTGGTCCGAAAAAACGTTCCGGAGGAAGAAGCTGTGGATGCCCTCATTGCGTTGATCAAAGAAGATGGGCGGTGGGAAGAACCACCGCCTTTGACACGCCATTAACCGGGAAATGTCATAAAGTCAGTGAGATATGACATTGTCTCCGCGTCGTCCTGCCGAAAGTGCTGTGACCATGACCTACATTGTCTTTCCCGATGATACCAATCCCCTGGGATTCCTTCGCGGAGGACAGCTCCTCCACTGGATGGACCTGGCTGCCGCCCTTGTGGCAACCCGACACTGTGGCAGGGCTTGTGTCACAGTCTCTGTGGATAACGTCTCTTTCTGCCGACCTATCAATGTTGGGGATGTGGTCATTATCCGGGCTCGCATTACACGTGCTTTCACCACCTCTATGGAAGTCTATGTGCATGTTCAGGGAGAAAATCCGATTCAGGGTAAACAATACCAGGCAACCGAAGCGTTTTATACTATGGTAGCAGTGGATTCTGCCGGTAAGCCAATTCCCGTTCCGCCAGTTCAGCCGGAAACCCCTGAAGAACAAGCAATGTATGAAAGTGCACGGATTCGCCGATTGTTCCGGTTGTTCTTAGCGGGGAGAACGCGAATTGATGCCCAGGATCTGGAAGAGCTCCTCAACACTTTGCGCAGGACCACCTCGGAAATTCAACGGCGAGCGCAAACGCAACACCAATCGCAAGCACAGACGCATTCCTCTACCGGAACGCACTCATCATCCCGTTAAAAACACCGACCGCGGGAAATCGCATCAGAGTATGTCCTCGTCATCCTCTGCGGTAGCCTGGTTGGATCAACTCAATGAGCAGCAACGGCAAGCAGTATGTCATGGCGAGGGTCCTGCCCTTGTGATTGCCGGTCCTGGCGCTGGAAAAACGCGGGTGCTTACTTATCGGGTTGCCTGGCTCTTAGAACAGGGTATTCCCCATTATGCGATACTTGCTCTTACCTTCACCAATAAGGCTGCCCGGGAAATGAAGGAACGCATTGCACAATGTCATCGGCAAGGGCGACACCTCCAGTGGATCGGAACTTTCCATAGTCTGTTTGCGCGGATTCTCCGTAAAGAAGGGCATCGCCTGGGATACCAGTCCAACTTTACGATTTACGATACAGAGGATTCCAAACAACTTCTCAAGGAGATCGTTGAGGACCTCCGTCTGGAGGAGCACCGCTATCGTCCACCACTGCTCTATGAACGCATCACCGCACTCAAGCACCAGAAAATCCTTTGGGAAGACTATCGGCATCGCACTGAGCACCGTGCTGACGATGAGGCAATGGGAATACCAAAATTTTACCGGGTTTACGAGTTGTATCAGCGCCGGCTTCTCACGAACAACGCGATGGATTTTGAAGATTTGCTGGTGAATACCTGGCGTGTATTCCGACAGTATCCCGAAGTGCTCCATACTTATCAGCATCAGTTTCAGCATATTCTTGTGGATGAGTTTCAGGATACGGATCCTGTCCAGTACGAGATTATTCGGATGCTGGCGGGTGTCCATCGGAATTTGTTTGTGGTTGGGGACGACGCCCAGAGCATCTACGGGTTTCGCGGAGCTTGCCTCCAGAATGTCTTTGACTTTCTGAAGGACTTCCCCGAGCATACCCTTTACAAACTGGAAAGAAACTACCGGTCTACGCAAACGATTGTTCGGGCTGCCAATACCTTAATTGCCAACAATAGCCAGCGCATTCCCAAGTCCCTGTGGACAACGAATCCCAAAGGCGAACCCATCCAGATCATAGAGACTTTAAACGAGCGCGATGAAGCCCGGGCGATCGCTCACGAAGTCTTTGAAATGATTATGCAGGAGCGTCGGTCGCCCCGCCATATCGCAATTCTTTATCGGACGAATGCCCAATCCCGTGCGCTGGAAGAAGCACTGCGTCAGCGAAACATTCCATATCGGATTCACGGTTCTGTGGCTTTTTATCAGCGTAAGGAAATTAAGGATGTGCTGGCGTATTTTCGCGTGGTGCTGAATCCGAGGGATGAAGTAGCATTGTTGCGCATTTTGAATTTTCCGCCGCGAAATCTGGGTCCCAAAACCATAGAACGTATTAAGCAACTTGCTCAGACGCATCACCAATCCCTGTGGGATGTTTTGCCCCGGGCATGTGGGCAACTGCGAAGTCGGCAATCCCAATCCCTTCAGGCATTGATTGCACTGATTCGGCGGTTTCGGCAGCTGGCACAAGAACAGGATGCTTACACTGTTGCACAAGCGCTGATTCAGGCAAGTGGTATAGAACGCTACTATCGGGAGACGCTATCCGTAGAAGAACAATATCGCTGGGAAAACATTGAATCACTCCTTTCAGGAATCAGACAATATGTGGAGGAGCATCCGGAGCACAACCGATTGGCAGATTATCTGCAATATGCCAGCCTCCTGACCTCTATGGATGAAATTACGGCTGGACAACAGAATGAAGCGGTTGTCCTGATGACCATGCATATGGCGAAAGGTCTGGAGTTCCCCTGTGTGGTGCTTGCGGGGGCAGAAGACGGGTATCTACCTCACTATAATTCTTCCGATCCGGAGGATCTGGAAGAGGAGCGTCGGCTGTTTTATGTGGCATTGACGCGGGCACAGCACCGTGTGATCATTACGTATGCGCGTCAGCGCATGTTACGTGGGAAATCGTTAACTCGGGAACCCAGCCCATTTCTGGATGAGCTGGGCGAAGAGAATGTACGGTGGCGACGTGCATATCTGGCGGAATCTGCGAGTGGACAGGCTCGTGCAACTCAGGCGTCACAGGGCAAACTGGCATCCGTCTCTGAGGGTTCTTACCCGGTGGTGCAGCAGGGGCGCTGGGGTGTTCAGCCCTCTTCCTCACTGACTGTAGAGTTTCACTTTGAGCCGGATGACCCGGCACTGCTCCGTCCCGGAATGCAGGTGCTGCATCATCGGTTTGGTCCGGGCAAGGTCCTGGAACTGGAAGGGGAGCCCACGCCGACGATTGCCGTCATTGATTTTCTTCGCTTTGGCAAGAAAAAGATCATGCTCAAATATGCACGCATCAAAATCCTGAAGAATCATGGTGGAGAACAATCCCAATGACATGGTAAAACATCAGGTGATTGCAGCGTTGAAAGAATTGCTTGTTCTGGAGGAGCGCCGGTTAACCCTGCTACGCACATTGATCCAGGCACTGGAAAGCATATTAACCCAGGAACAAAGGCTATCCACTACGGAATCGGACTTATTGCCGGAATCTTCAATGGATACCCCCAAGACACCGAGAAGGGAAGCAACGGCTCCAGAAGCGCAGGTTATGTCGTCGTTGGGCTCGCCAGAGCATGCTCCACAATCTGTTACGCAATTTCCGTCTGAAGGACAACGGTATCTCCAGGAAACAACAGGTGGTATGGAGGCAGGGATGGGGAGAGGAATGGGATCAGGGCAGGGATTGGTGCCGCCGCCTGCGCCTGCTCCTTCGGTAACCTCGCCACCCTCAGATACCTCCAAAAGGAGTTCTTCACCTTTTACGTTAACACTTAATGAAATGATTGCTTTTCAACGGTTATTCGGGAGTGGTGAACGCGTCAATCAGGTGTTGCATTGGCTGAGTGAAGCGCAGTCGGCACGCGATGCCCTGGTGCGTTTCCATCAGCTCAGCAAGCAATATGGGTGGACGCCCGATCAGGAGGAAGTCCGGGTTTTGTATGAATGGCTGAGTGTTCGCTGGGGTGAATTACCCGATCTGGACGAGATTCTGACCGGATGAAGGTGGCGTCTTCTGTGCGGATGCGTGAAAGGAAAGTCCTCAGTATTTTAGCATTGACCTGCATTGAAGGTGTAGGACCCGCTACGATTCGTCACCTGTCGCAGGCATTTTCTCTGGAGACAGATCCCCTGGCGTGGACACGGGCGTCACTCAATGCACTGCGTGGCATTCCAGGGATTGGCGAGACCTTAGCACAACGCCTGTATCGGGAAAGAACACGGGCTCTGGAACAAGCCACGCAAATTCTTAAAATGCTTGACCGCGATCAGGATATGGGGATTGTGCTCTGGGATGAAGAGGATTACCCAGGTAATCTCCGGCAATGCGAGGATGCACCGCCGCTTTTGTTTTATCGGGGGTCGCCGGCGAGCTGGCGGTCCGCCGCTCATCTGTTGACGATTGTGGGTACGCGTCAGCCTGATGCGTGGGCATGCGAATTTCTCCGGCGGTGCGTTCAGGAGTGGGCACGCTATCAGCCAGTGATTGTCAGCGGGCTGGCTTATGGGATTGACCGGGAAGCGCATCAGCTCGCTTTGCACCATCAGTTATCCACGATTGCGGTGCTTGCACACGGTCTGGACCGGATCTATCCTCGTGAGCATCAACGTTTAGCAGAACAGATTGTGGAGGCGGGAGGAGCACTTCTGTCGGAATATCCTCCGGGTCAAAGAATTCACCCCAGGAATTTCCCGCATCGCAATCGGATTATTGCGGGACTCAGTGAAGCCACCGTGGTTGTGCAATCGGGGGTTCCCGGTGGCTCGCTCATCACCGCGCAGCGTGCGTACGAGTATGGCAGAGTGGTTTTCGCTGTGCCCGGTCGGCCTACCGATCAGAAAAGCCAGGGTAACTTGTATTTGATTTCTGCACAGATTGCACAGATTCTGCACGATCCGCGTCAGCTGGTTGAGTGTTTGGGCTGGCATCCTCGTGGGGTGTCCGGTCAACCCCGGGAATTGTTTCTCCTGCCTTCTGAACAGGAGATTATGGATGTTTTGCGGGCGTCGGATCATCCGCTTTCTGTAGAAGAGATTGCCCGCCGAACTGGTCGGGACATTGCCGAGGTTCTGGCAATTTTAGCCACGTTAGAAATGCGTCAATATGTCCGGACGCATCCCGGTATGCAATACTCTGCTGCGGTGGATTGAACAATGCTGTGCAAATTGGGCATTGATCAGGGAACCCTTTCCCGGAGTTTTTCGTTACTCTTCGTGGGATAGGTGAACAAAGCAGGAGAGGGCTCGTAGCTCAACTGGATAGAGCGTGGGACTACGGATCCCAAGGTTGGGGGTTCGAATCCCCCCGAGCCCGCAAAGGCATGAATTGTACTGCTTTGTTTGCAGGAGGTTCTTTCAGCTTGGCATTGCAGGGGTGTTGTGTGCGATAGCAAGGAAGTCAACACGTCAAGTAAGAGCCTAATTTTATTACTGGGAGCTTGAGTGGGAGCGTGGAGTGGATGGCACAGGCAGGGCAACACTCTCGCACCTGTATCACTCAATGCATGTCTGATGGCAGCATGGGGAATTATGCTGATCAGAGAAAGAATGCAAACCTGCAACAAGGAACAACTCCTACAATGGTTAGGGAATAACCAGGATAGGCAGGACGCGATGCTCGTTCTGTGTAGAGAGGCTCAGGAAATAAAAACCTGCTGCTAAGTCCTGTGTGGGGGTTTGCAAATGGATAGCACCTGTAATTGGCATGACAGTGTTGACCAGACGTGTCATGCGTTGTCCAGCGAGGGTGTACAATGCGAGGTGGAACTGGATGACGCAGGCTGGGTGGAGTGAGTCGTTCACGGCTATGGTTAATGGTGTGCCTCGTCGTACTGGATTGGGAAAGATCTGGATGCTTTCCAGGGAAATATTGCACACCGGTGTTTCCTGCGGGGAAAGTGGGACGGAGTCATCGTTGGCGGCTTGCTCCCGTGTGATGTAGACGGCGAACAATCGGTTGGATGCCCAGCTCTGTGTTCCATCGTTGATGAAGAAGATGTTGGGTGCGGTGGATTCGATTCCGCCGTAGATGTAGCCGATGAGTGTGCGCTGTCCGGGTGTCAGGCGGTCCAGCACCAGGATTTCGGGTTTCATATAGTAGTGTTCAGCGGAGTGGGCAGGGATAAATTCTGCGCCGGCACCCAGGAAACCTGGCATTTCAATGTCCAGTTTGCTTTCGTAGAGGTTCCACTGGGCGTCGCGCGTGACTTTGCTGATGGTTCGGACGAAGGGGACTTGCGGATCTTCAATGAGGTTGCCATTCTGGTCCATTGTATACTGGGCGATGCCGCCAAAGAAGATGGTGTGCATGAGGTTACCTGCTGAGTCCCAGATGGGCACCTTTGCCGAATGATAATGGCTCAGATAGATGTTTTTTGAGCGTGGCTGGTAGCCATCCTCAAAGACATCCACGGTGTTCAGCCAGGGTAAATCGGCATCGTACTGGAAAACGCCGGTGAACATCGTAAAGCCTATGGAGCCATCGGGGAATACCTGGGGTGCGGCGTTGTAGTCGCGCCGGTGCAATTCCTGCGGATCTACAAATTCTGTGTAGTCGGCAAGGGTGGGCGTGTTGCCATTCCAGACGATGCGAAACTTACGGATGGCATTGGTGTATTCTTGCGTGAAGGTGGGTCCGCCCATCGGGTTATACCTGCCGGTGAATTTCTGTCCGCCCATGATGTAGAAAAAGCCGTTGAGGTAGCCGGCTTGTCCGCCGGTGACTGCCAGTCGTGGGTCCTGCAATCGTGTGAAGTAGGGGCGAAAGTCTTTTCCTTGGATGATGGCATTCACGACGCTGTCCACATGGATGATGACCACGCCATCGTGCGTGATAAAGTCTCCCTGTGAAGCACTGTATCCATACCCTCCAAAGAAGAAAAGCAGGGAGTCTACCTGGACGAACTCGGGATTCGTGCTCTGTAGTTGTTCAAAGATGGGTGTGGGCAGGATACTCAGGTCGGCAGTCCATACTTTTTGCGAGTCCACATCAATGACGATCGCCGTCGTATTGTTGTACTGGGGTTCAAATGCGTCAAAGGGTCGGGCTTTATGCAGACCATCTCGTCTGCCGCCCAGGATCAACCATTTACCATCGGAAGATTTGCCCCAGGCATAGGACTGGACACCGGGTAAGCCCTCAAACGTGATTTCCTCCAGTTCTACGATGAAGGTGGACTGGGCGTAGGTGTACTTCCCGAGGTATAGGGGGAGCATGAGAAGGGTTGCCCAGACAGCGATGCGCAGGAGGGGACGCGTGAACATGGCAGGTGGATTTTTTTTGTTCGTTCTCCTCTAAGGAATCAAGGTAGGTAGGTTTTCCGAATTATCCAAGGTGAAAGTGGGGGATATTGCATAAGATGCTTGGTTCTGAGGGGGAT
>JALWYU010000091.1 GCA_026992635.1 Bacteroidota bacterium
GTTTGGGGGTGTTGCTGGGGGGGTGAAGGTGTGCGAAGGAGTTTTGATGGATTGGTTCAGAAATTGAGTCATGGAGGCAGGGTATGCGGAGCGTGCTGGTGGTCGGGAGTCTGCTGGTGGTGTGATGCGTTATCCCAATCCGGGGAAGGCATTGACGATAGAGGTAGATGGTGAGTTGTGGGCGCGTTATCCGGTACGTACGCATGTGGTTAAGCCGGGTGAAGATCTGGAGGCACTGGTTCGGCGTTATGTAGGGGGGTTTGTTCGTCCTGGTGATTATCTGTTTGTCAGTGAGAAGATTGTTGCGATTGCGCAGGGGCGTGCTTATCCGATTGAAGCGATTCGTCCGTCGTTTTGGGCGCGGTTGCTTTCGCGGTTTGTCCGGAAGACGCCGCATGGGATTGGGTTGGGCAGTCCGTGGACGATGGAGCTGGCGATTCGGGAGGCGGGACTTGCCCGGATTCTGGTGGCGGCGCTGGCGTCGGCATTGACGAAGCCTTTTGGGATTCGTGGTGTGTTTTATCGGGTGGCAGGGCACAATGTTGCGGCGATAGATGGTCCGACGCCGTATACGTTGCCGCCCTATAATCGGTATGCCAAGTTGCCGCCGCGTGCGCCGGATGGGGTTGCGCGTCGGTTGTCGGGGGTGCTGGGTATTCCGGTTGTGATTGTGGATGCGAACGATCTGGGTGTGTCGGTTTTGGGCAGGTCGCATGCAGAGCCGTCCGATGCGTTTGTTCGGCGTGTGTTTCGGGATAATCCGCTGGGACAGGGTCGTGAGCAGACGCCGTTGTGTATTGTTCGGCGTGTTGGGCAGGGGTTGGCTTAGCCGGGTGGGTTGTGCGGGTTTATCTTTCTGGTTATATGAGGGTTGCTGTTGTTTTGGGGAGATATTTGGGTTTGGGAAGGTGGAAAAATTTCTGCCGGGAAGGAAAGAGTCTTTAAGTTGTGTTGAAAAGGGCAGGTATGTTGTTTCAGGAGGTGGCGGAGAAGGTTTCGGCAGAGACGGGCATTCGGACGTTTGCCAGTCAGGCGGAGCGGTTGCTGGCTTCGTTTTTGCACACGGATGATTTTTGGGTTGCCAGTGGGTGGGCGCATGTGCCGGTTCCGGTTGCCAGTGCGCTGGTTCGTCGTTTTCAGGAGGAGGGATATCTGGAGATTAACAATCAGGATCGGATTGTGCTGACTGAGAAGGGGAGGCAGGCGGTAGAGGGTTTGGTGGCGGATCAGTGGTTGTCGTTTCGGTGTCCTGTGTGCAATGGTCGGACGGTGGATATTTCGTCGGTTCCGCACTGGTGGAAGCAGTTCAGCGAGATTGCGCGTGAGCGCCCTGAACCTGTTCAGGAGTATGATCAGGCGTATGTAACGCCGGAGACGACGGTGGCGCGTGTGCTGTTTCTGGATGAACGCGGGGATTTGCGGGGTCGCCGGATTTTGGTGATGGGTGCTGAGGATGATCTGACGGGTTTGGCAATTGCCATGACGGGTTTACCGCGTGAGGTGTTGATTCTGGATATTGATGAGCGGTTGATAGAGTTTGATCGGCGCTGGATAGAGAAGCTGGGCTTGAAGCATGTTCGTGCGGAGGTGTTTGATTTACGGAATTCGTTTCCGGAGGAGTGGCTTGGGCATTTTGATGTGTTCATTACGGATCCGCCGGAGACGCCGCTTGCGTTTAAGGCGTTTATAGGCAGGGGGATTCGTGCGTTGCGTGGTCCGGGGTCAGTAGGGTATTTTGGCTTGACGTTGCAGGATTCGTCTTTGGAGCGCTGGCAAACGCTGCAGCGTTATTTGCTGGATGAATGGAGTACGGTGATTACGGACATTATTCAGGATTTCAATGAGTATGTTCCGTGGCCGTATCATGGTCAGACGCGTGCGATGCGGTTAGCGCCGGTGAGTCAGCCACCCTCTGCGGATACGATCTGGTATCGGTCTGCCTGGTATCGGATTGTGCTTTTGGAGTCGGGGAAGGGGACGAATGAGCCATTTTCGGAGAAGGTGCTGAAGGAGTTGTACTTAGACGAGGTGAGTAGTACGACATAGTGGGGTGATGAGATGATGAGAAAAGGGGGGTGATTCTGGGAACCGAAAAATTTTGTTCAAATGTTTTGGGGATTACCATTACCTTGTAAGTAGGGGGAGGAGCAGATAAGGGGAGAGTGGAAAAAGTGAGTGGCCATGCGTGGTCTGGCAAGAGGATTGGGTCAAAAGCATAGGAGCATGGGTGGTGGCTGTGTGGGCATGAGTGTATTCATGAAGGTAGTGGGGCGGTTATGGGTGTTGCTGGTTTTTCTGCCGGCGATGCTCCATGCGCAGACTGGGATGATTGAGGGTCGGGCGCTGGATTCGGAGACGAAGAAGGCGATTTTTGGTGCGCAGGTTCAGATTGTTCAGGATGGGAATGTGGTGAAGCAGCGGTTGATTATGGATCCGAGTGGGTATTTCAGCATTCGTGGGATTGCCCCGGGCACGTATCGGATTCGGATCATTCCGCCGATGGCGGAGGAGCCGCGGTGGGAGCGTGTCGTGGTGATTGAGCCGGACAAAGTGGTGAATCTGGGCACGATTTACGTACGTCCGAAGGGTCAGCAGTTGGGTCCTGTGGAGATTACGGGTCAGCGTGTAGAACAGACGGATTACACGTCGGATCGGCGGACGATCAGTTCTGCAGAGATTCAGGCGGTGTCTACACGGAATGCGCAGGATCTGGTTGCGACGGCTGGAGGTGTGTTTCAGCGAGATGAGGGTGAGCAGGTGAATATTCGTGCGGCGCGGGGTTCGGGTTCAGTGACGTATGTAGATGGGGTTCCGTTTATTGGTCGTGCTGGGTTTGCATTGCCGAAGAGTGCGATTGAGCAGGTGAGTGTGTTGTTGTCGGGCTTGCCTGCCAAGTATGGGGATGCGACGGGGGGAGCGGTGAACATTACGACGAAGGGTTTTACGAAGGTGCCGGTATATTCTATAGAGCTGGTTACCAGTCAGTTTTTAGATCCGTATGGGTACAATTTGGCGAGTGGATTTGTGTCGGCGCCGTTAATGTTTACGAAGACGGAAGGTGACCAGGGGGAACGCGAGCCCATTCTGGGGATTTTTGCTTCGGTGGAGTACACGTTTCAGAAGGATCCGCGGCCGGTCTTTTTTGCGTACAAGATCAAGGATTCGGTGTATCAGGAGGTTACGAAGAATCCGTTGATTCGTCATCCGGAGCGTGGTTTTATCAAGCGTGTGGAGACGCTGGGTATGGAGGCGTTTGAGCCGGTAAAGGCACGTCCGAATGTTCAGCGACATTCGTTGTCGTTCTCCAATAAGCTGACATATCGGTATAAGGGTACGGACTTTTTGCGCATAGATCTGGGTGTGTTTGGTTCGTATTCGTGGGGTCGGGACTATGTTCATCGGTATTCGTTGATGAATTATGATCGGCATCCGTATCGGTCTATTTTGGAGATGGGCACGTATTTAACGGTATATCAGGACTTTTCAGATCGTCCTGGTGGCCAGCAGCAACAGGCAGGCGGTGGTGAGGGGTCAGGTGAAGGGGTCTTGCGGAATTTTTCGTATCGGCTGGTGTTGTCGTATTCGTTGCGTCGGGATAAGACGATGGACTGGTATCATCGGGATCGGATTTTTGATTATGGGTACATTGGTCGGTTTGAGACGTATCGTCAGCCGATTTATGCGTTTGGACAGGATTCGGCGACGGGGATGTTTGGGTATGTGTTTTATGGCTGGCAGGATACGTTGACGACGTTTGAGCCGGGCGGAAAAAATCCGTTGCTGGAACAATTGACGCAGCAGTTTTATGATTTGGCGCCGGAACCGCCCCGATCTATATGGGATTTGTACAATCAACCGGGGATTGTAAATGGTGAGCGGACGTTTTCGGATTTTGTTTCGCATTCTATCTGGTTTATTCCGGGAAGGCAGTATGGTGCGATCAGCAAGTCGTCGTCGGATCGGTTTCGTGTGTGGTTTAATGCGGGATTTGATTTGTTCTTTAAGGAAAGTAGGGAGACTGAGCAAGAGAAGCAGAAGTTTGGTGGTTTGGAGCGGGGTCGGCACACGATTGAGTTTGGATTTGAGTATCGGCAGGATGTAAGTCGGTTCTGGCAGATTTTTGCTCCGGTCTTATGGACGTATATGCGTCAGTATATGAATAAGCATTTGCAGGAGCTGAACACGAGAGATCCGATTTTGATTATTGATGGGAAGCGGTACCGGTGGAGTGAGTACCAGCAGATGCCGATTGATGAGCGTCCGATTTTTGATCCGCTTTCTGACACGATTTATTATGAGCCTTATTACAATGCGCGATTGCAGGAATGGTTTGATATTCAGGTGCGGAAGAAACTGGGCTTACCCGTAGATGGACTGGACTTTATTCAGATTGACACGTTGCCGCCGGATTTCTTTTCGCTGGATATGTTTACGCCGGATGAGTTGTTCCTGTCGGGGGACAACCCTCTGGTGTTCTATTATGGGTACGATTATCTGGGCAAGAAGCTTTCCAGGAAGTACACGTTTCGGGATTTCTGGAATGCGCGGGATGCCAATGGGAATTTGTATCGTCCTGTTCCTGCGTTTCGTCCGGTGTATATGGCGTTTTATGTGCAGGACAAGTTTCGGTTTCGCGATTTGATTTTTAACATAGGTTTGCGGGTGGATCGGTATGATGCCAATCAGAAAGTTTTGAAGGATAAATATCTGTTATTGCCTGCCAAGACGGTCAGTGAGGTGCCCGGGAGTATGAATCCGAATGGTCAGCATCCGGCGACGGTGGGTCCAGATTATGTGGTGTATGTGGATGATGCGCGCAATCCGCGGATGATAGTAGGGTACAGGAAGGGTGATCGCTGGTACGATGCCAATGGGAATGAGATCAAGGATCCGGGTGCGTTGGCGGCGTTGACGACGACGGGCACGATTCAGCCTTATCTGGTTGATCCTGAGATTACTGAGAAGGATACGGCGTTTGATCCGTCGCTGGTGTTTGAGGATTATAAGCCGGCATGGACGATCATGCCGAGGATTGCGTTTTCATTTCCGATTTCGGATGTGGCGAACTTTTTTGCGCATTATGATGTGCTTGCGCAGCGTCCTCGGGAGGCGGTGATCAGTTCGCCTTATTACTGGTACTTTTTGCGGGAGATTGCTGTAGATCAGCCATTGCCGAATCCGGGGTTGCGCCCTGAGAAGGTAATTGATTACAGTGTTGGTTTTCGTCAGCGTTTGGGCAAGTTTTTGTTCATGAAAATTACCGGGTTTTATCGGGAGTTTCGGGATATGATTCAGGCGACGCGTGTTGAGTATGCTTATCCGATCACGTATATGACGTTTTCCAATCTGGATTTTGGTACGGCGAAGGGTTTGACGTTTTCCTTAGAGATGCGTCGGTTGCCCACGTTGAACTTGATGGGGAGCATTACGTATACATTGCAGTTTGCGAAGGGGACGGGGTCGAATTACACGTCTCAGTTAGGTTTGATTCGGTTTGGTGAGCCTAATTTGCGTACGATTGTTCCGCTGGATTATGATCAGCGCCATACGGTTTCGGCAATTCTGGATTACCGGATTCCAAAGGGCAAGGGTCCGCGTGTGAAGATTCGCGGGAAGCGCGTCCCGATTCTCAGTGAGTTTGGTGCGAATCTGTATGTGATTGCGGGTTCGGGCACGCCCTTTACGATGCTTTCTGTGCCCTTGCGTGAGGCACAGATGGGTGTTCAGCAGCGTTCTGGGATTCGTGGTGGGATTAATCAGGCGCGGATGCCGTGGACGCTCCGTATGGATTTGAAGTTGCGTAAGGATTTTGTTCTGGTGTTGAAGTCCAAGAAGGAGGGTGAAGAGAAGAGTGGTGGGCGTCGGATTCGTGGTCAGGTTTACGTGAATATCTTCAATTTGCTGAATCGGAGGAATGTAATTCGTGTTTGGCGGTATACGGGTTCGCCAGTGGATGATGGGTTTTTGTCATCCAGTTTAGGTCAGGAGTTTCTGGCGCAGCAGGCGTATCCGGACGCATTGCGCGACCAGTATATGCTGTACGTGCAACATCCATTTAATTTTTCGCGCCCTCGCCGTATTCATCTGGGTGTCATGTTTCGGTTTTAACCCTTGGCTTAAGAAAAGTGTTGGGCAGTTTTGCAAAAATCGGGTGTAAATGCGAGGAGGCATGCACAGGGTTGATTGGCTGGGCATGCTGGGTGTTGTGATGGTAATCGTTTGTGTAGGGGTTGGGCAGGTTGTGGCACGTCCTTACCTGAATTATCAGGGGAAGAAGTCGGAACGTGAACGGGTTGTGCGTGCGGCGGCGTGTGAGCAGCCCACATCCCAAGTGGATTTGAACATTAACAATGTGCGTGCTCGGTTGTTGAATGGTGGAGATAAGTGGTGGGATCTGGTGGGGAATGCGCAATATGAGGTTCCGAAGGGTTCGGGTCGCCATGCGTTTTTTGCGGGAGCGATCTGGATTGGTGGGTTTGATGCGGGGGGTACGCTTCGGTTGGCGGCACAGACGTACCGGCAGACGGGGATTGATTTTTGGCCTGGACCAATTCGTCCGGATGGCTCGGTGGATCGGGAGTTGTGTTTAGCGTGGGATCGGCACTGGATTGTGTATCGGCGAGATATAGATCTGCTGATTCAGGACTATGCGGTGGACAGTGTGATTAACAATCCGATTCCACTGTCTATTCGGGAGTGGCCAGCGATTGGCAATCCCAATATTTCTCTGGACGATGAGTTTATTGCACGTCCTGTGGGGTTAGCGCCGTTTGTGGATGTGGATGGTGATGGTTTTTACAATCCTGCGAAGGGGGATTATCCGGATGTACCCGGTGATATGGCGGTCTGGTGGGTGTATAATGATGTGGGTGATATTCATACGGAGTCAGGTGCTCAGGCGATAGGTATTGAGATTCAGGCGCTGGCGTTTGCCTTTCAAACGACGGATGAGGTGAATGATATGACGTTTTACAAGTATACGCTGGTGTATCATGGGACGATTCCCTTAGACAGTACGTACATTGCGTTGTGGGTGGATCCGGATCTGGGTTGCTGGAATAATGACTATGTGGGGTGTGATACCAGTCTTGATCTGGGCTATGTGTACAATGGGAGTGCGGATATAGGATGTGACGGGGGTGTGCCCAGTTATGGAGAGATTGGCTTGCATGGGGCGTTGGCGGGTACGGATTTCTTTCGGGGTCCGTGGAGTCCAGAGGATAGTGCGTACTTAGGGATGACTGCATTTATTTACTTCAACAATGATTTTTCGGTTACGGGGAATCCGGAGACGGGCATTCACTTTTACAATTACATGAGTTGTTCGTGGAAGGATGGTACGCCGGTGACGGTAGGAGGTACGGGGTATGGTGGGAACGAGCCTACGTGTTTTATGTATCCGGATGATCCGTCGGATCCGGCGGGGTGGTCGGAGTGTACGGTGGGTACGGATCCGTTTGATCGGCGGTATGTGATGTCGTCGGGTCCGTTTCGCTTAGAGCCGGGTGCTGTGAATGAGATTACGGTTGCGGCGATCTGGGTGAATGATCCCAATTATACGTTGTGTGGTGCGATTGACTATTTGCGAGATGCAGACAAGAAGGCGCAGGCGTTGTTTGACATGAATTTTCAGTTGCTGGATGGTCCGGAGGCGCCCAATATGACGATACGTGAGCTGGATCGGGAGTTGATTTTGACGTTGTGGAATCCGCCGGGCTCTAATAATGAGCATGAGGATTTTAAAGTTGTGGATCGGATTAATCTTCCTCAGATTATTCAGCTGGGTAGTGCTGATTCGTTTTACCGATTTGAAGGGTATTTGGTTTATCAGCTGAAGGATGCGTCGGTTTCGGTCCGTGAGCTGGATGATCCGAGTCGGGCGCGGTTGATTGCCCAGGTAGATATTGAGAATGAAGTGAGTCGTGTGGTGAACTGGACGTACGATCGGGATTTGCAGGCGTGGATTCCTGAGGTGAAGGTAGAAGGAGCAGATGCGGGGATTCGGCATACGTTTCGTGTTACGACGGATGCGTTTGCGACGGGTGAGGTTCGTCGTTTAGTCAATTATAAGCCGTACTATTTCATGGTGATTGCGTATGCGTACAATAACTTTAAGGATTTCAATCCGGCGGATTCTATTTTGGGTCAGCCGATTCAGTTTTTGCCTGGCAGGAAAAATGTTCGTGTGTATGTGGGGATTCCGCATAAGCCTGGAGCGGATGCGTTTGGTACGGTGCTGAACAGTCGGTATGGTCAGTCGCCGCAAGTGGCGTTGCTGGAGGGAGGGGGAGGAGGCTATCGGGTGTTGCGTGCGGATGCGTCGTCGGAGGCGGAGCTGGCTCGTCGTGGGATTGCCCAGCCGTTTTTGTATGCTTCGGGTGAAGCGCCGATTCTGGTTCAGGTGACGGATCCGTTGAAGGTGGTGGGTGCAGTGTATCGTTTGTACATGCGTCCGGCGTTGTTTGCCTTGCGTGGATTGTACTCCATGAATTTGCGGGATGGAGATACGCTCTGGTACTTGCAGGATATGCACAGTGGTGAGATTGTGTATGTGGATCGGTTGCGGTTGGATTCGCTGGCGCCAGGTCAGTACGATACGGTTGCATTGAGTTTACGCTGGAATGAATATGTTTTTACGGAACGTGGGTTCAGTATTACGCTGAAGATGGGTGAGCCGTTGTTCAATCAGTTGCTGGTAGGGCAGGGCTTATTAGAGATGAGCATTGAGTTTGCGGATGCGGCGAAGCAGTACTTAGGGGGCATTGAAGATCAGGATGACAATGTGTTTATCTGGACGGGTGCAGGTGGTACGGTGGTGGATGCGCTGAACTGGATTCGGTCCGGGAATCAGCTGGGTGATGCGCCGGAGGCGAGGGATTATATTGCGATATCGGTGGCGGATACGCTGTTTCTGGATCCGTACGAAGTGTTTGAGAAGCAGGGTTTAGGCTGGTGGGCGCCATACATATTGGTGAATGCGTATCCGGAGGGTCCGCGGATGGCGCCTGCGTTTTTTGTACCGGGAGATCCCGATTACTCATTCAATAATTTGACGGGATTGATGCGTTTTTACAAGGAGCATGCGCGGGAATGGGTCAATAATTTGCGGTCGGTGGAGCTGGTGATTACGCCAGATAAGAGCAAGTGGAGTGAAGCGCCAGTTGTTGAGCTGGGTATTGATCCCAATATGACGGAGGGGAATGTGAAGCGGTTTGCGTTGCGTGCGCATGATGGATTAGAGCGGGATGGCAGTTATAATCCGGCTCGTCAGGGTTGGGGCTGGTTTCCTGGGTATGCGATTGATCTGGAGACGGGTCAGCGCTTAGCGATATTGTATGGGGAGAATTCTATGCTGGCGGAGGATAATGGTCGGGATATGGTCTGGAATCCTTCGCCGAATGTTCGGACGCGTGATGGTTTGCGTGCGGGAGGTGAGCACTATGTGTATATCTTGAATCAGCCGTATAGTTTTCGTACGGCTTTGTATGCGATTTTGGCGAATCGGTCGCCGGGCTGGGATACGTTGATTGCCAGTTGGGTGATGTGGGTAGGTGCGCCGGTTGCGCAGAATCCGGAGTTGTGGCGGAGCGTTGCAGAGGGGTTGGTGCCGGTGGAGGCGCGGATTCGCTTACTTGTACGGACGCCGTTCCGGTATGATACGACGCGGAAGGTGTATAATGGAGGCTTTCCGGTGTATGAGTTTTCGCTGGAGGGGATGGAGCCACAGACTGGTGTGATGGAAGTGGCGAAGTCGTTTTTGGATTCCATTCGTGTGGTTCCCAATCCGTATTATGCGTATTCGGCGTATGAGCGGACGCGTTTAGAGAACCATGTGAAAATCACCAATTTGCCTCCACAGGCAGAGATTACGATCTATAGTATTGATGGCACGGTGATTCGTCGGCTTCGGTATAATCAGGAGGGGACGAGTACGCTGGGTTCGGACGGTGTGACGGGGTCCGTGGTTTGGGACCTGCGCAATGAAGCGGGGATTCCGATTTCCAGTGGTTTGTATCTGATTCATGTGCAGGTGCCCAATGTTGGGGAGACGATTGTGAAATTTATGGCGATCATGCGTCCTGTAGATCTGTCCAGTTTCTAAAAGTGTTGTGGTTTGGGTTTTGGGTAAAAAGTGTACTGATTTCAAATTGTGGAAGAAGCATGAAGGTGGTGCTCAGCAAGAAGGGATGGGATAAGGGGAGCTGGTTGGGAATGGCGGTGTGGACAGTGCTGGTTGTGGGCGTTGTCTTGAGTAGCGTGTGTGTAGTTCGTGGCGGGAATCCGGATCGGGCAGGGGAGGCAGGTGCGTATGAATTGACGATGATTCCGTGGGCGCGGTTGGCGGCGTTTAATTATTTGTATGCGGCGCGTGCGACGGGTGCTGAGGCATTACGGATTAATGTTGGTGGGCTGGCGCATGCGGAGGGCACGGAATTTTTGCTGGGCATAGGCAGGTATTATTTGAATGGTGCGTTGCGGTTGTCGGCGCTGGGTTTTGCCCAGCCGTTTGGTCAGGGTAGTGATAATGTTCTGGGTGTGGAGTTATTTGCGTTGTCGGGTGGGGAGATTCAGGTTACTACGGAGCAGGATCCTGAGGGGACGGGTGCGGTGGTAGAGCCCGTGTTTATTAATGTGGCGCTGGCGTATGCGCGTCGTTTTTCGGAGTTTATTTATGCGGGTGTTGTGGTTCGGTCTATATATGAAGCGATTCAGGATGTTTCAGCGGCGGGTGTTGCGCTGGATGCAGGTGTTCAGTATACGACGGAGGTTGCGGAGAATCAGGTGTTGCGGTTTGGAGTGAGTTTGCGGAATGTGGGTTTTCCGATTCGGTATCGGGGTCCGGGGCTGCGTCGTGAGAATAAGGCGCCTTCAGGTGAATATTCGTTGACGCAGGAGATTCCTGCGGAGGTATTTGAGTTGCCGTTGTTGCTTCATATTGGGTTTTCGTATGATTATCGGCTTCCAAAATGTTTTCGGTTGACGGGATTATTTGGGTTTACATCTAATACGTTTGGAGATGATGTGATTGGATTGGGTGTAGAGGGTTCTTGGAAGGAGATGGTCTTTGCCCGGATTGGATATGGCATTGAGAAAGGGTTGATTGCCCCAGTGGGTTTGCAACGGGATCTGGGTTATCGGAAGGTGAATTTGCGTACGGGTTTGAGTTTGGGTCTGGGATTTCAGTGGGTACTTCGTAAGCCGCGTGCTGTGGAAGGTGGTGGTACGGAAGAAGGCAGTCAGCAGGGTACGGTGCTGGCGATTGATTATGCATTTCGTCCGGTTGGGCCTTTGGGGAATATCCATACGTTGACGGTTCGTTTGTCGTTGAACCAGACGATGCCCGGCTGTATTCAGGCGATAGAATCGGTGGAGCCTCGCTTTTGACTGGGTTTGTGCTTTGATGTGTGGGTTGGGGGATGTGGTTGCAGTGTGGTAGGTCGGGTGTGTACCGATGGGAGAACGTGGGGTGCGTGGCGGCCTTTTTTCCGGGGGTGTAGTGCTTTATCTGGTGGATGCGTTTTCTCTGATTTTTCGTGGGTATTATGCGTTGATTCGGAATCCTTTGCGGACCAAGCGCGGAGAGGATGTTTCGGCGATTTTTGGCTTTTTGAATATGATGGTGGAGTTGTTTCGGCGTTATCGCCCGCGGTATATTGGGGTGGTTTGGGAGGCGGAGGGTCCGACGTTCCGGCACGCTTTGTATGAGAAGTACAAGGCGGAGCGTCCGCCGATGCCTGAGCCGATTGCGTTTGGCTTGCCGCACATTCGGTCGTTTCTGAGTGCGATGGGTATTCCGGTTGTGGAGGTTCAGGGTGCGGAGGCGGATGACGTGCTGGCAACGCTTGCGCGCAAAGCGAGTGCTCAGAAGATTCCCTGTTACATTGTTACTTCGGATAAGGATCTGGAGCAGATTGTGGATGAATACTGTCGGGTGTTGCGACCGGCTGGGAAGGGTGAAGGGTATGAGGAAATTGACGTAGTGCGTGTTGAGGAGCGATGGGGTGTTCCGCCGGCACGTGTAGCGGATGTTCTGGCGTTGCAGGGCGATTCAGTGGATCAGATACCTGGTGTGCCGGGGATTGGGAAGAAGACGGCACAGCAGCTTATTCGGGAGTTTGGTTCTCTGGAGGGGGTGTATGCGAATCTGGATCGGGTTGGTCGTGCACGTCTTCGTGAGGTGTTGCGTACGCATCGTTCGCAGGCATTTTTATCCAGGGAACTGGTTGTGTTGAAGACGGATCTGGATATTCCTTTTCGTCTGGAGGATTTTGCGCGGCGTGCGCCGGATTGGGGTCGGTTGCAGTCGTTGATTCAGCGGTTTGAGTTTCGTCGGCTGGGCAAGCGCTTAATGGAGGTGTTGCAGGGTGAGCGAGGTCAGTATCAGGGTACTTTGTTTACGTTGTTTGGTGGGGATGAAAAGGATGGTAAGGCGCGTGGGGATGGGCTGTCTGATGGGGAGGGGTTGGGTAAGG
>JALWYU010000092.1:0-15508 GCA_026992635.1 Bacteroidota bacterium
CCCTTTCCCTTCCGCCTCACCATTCCAGCGCTTCCCGTTGCAGAAACCGGCGTATTCCGGTCTGGCAGTCTTTGGTCAGTCGTGCCCGGGCGTTTTGTTCCGCGGCGAATTCCAGGATTTGCGGGAAGGGGTAGTTGAACAGGTGGGCGAGCATCCATCGGGTACGGGCGATGCTTTCGGGTGCGGTGGTTTTGGCAAGGTGGGTTGCGAATGCGTGGATCCGTTCGCTGATCTCCTCAGGGGGCAGGACTTCCCGGACTAAGCCCAGCTGGTGGGCGTCTTTGGCGGAGAGGATAGTGCCGGTCAGGAGGAGTTCGCGCGCCTTGCGTTCGCCCAGCTGGCGCACTAGGAAGACCATGACGAGTGCGGGAACAAATCCGATGCGCACTTCGGTGTAGCCGAATTGGGCGTTGGGTGTGGCAAAGATGAAGTCGCAAAGGGTTGCCAGACCTGCCCCACCTCCTAAGGCGGGCCCTTCTACCTGGGCGATCAGGGGTTTTGCCAAGGTGTACATGAGTTTGAACAGTTCCATGAGGCGCAGGGAGTCCGCCATATTTTCCTCTAAGGAAGCCTTTTGCATTTCAGCCAGGTGCTGAAGGTCCAAGCCCGCACAGAAAGCGGGACCCCGCCCGCGCAGGACGATGACGCGGACGCGACTTTCGGCTTCTGCGCGGGATAGGGCTTCTGCCAGTGCCTGGATCAGGGCGTTGTTGAGGGCGTTGCGTTTTTGGGGGCGGTTCATCGTGAGGTAGGCGATTCGGTCGCGCACTTCGTAGAGTACCAGGGGTTCCTGTTGTTGTTGGTGGTTTCGTCCGGTATGTGTGGAGGGGGATGTCGCCATGGGTCTGTTATTGTTGTTGGGAGTGGGTTTGGCGCGTGGTTGTGGTGGTTTCCAGTGCCTGTTGCTGTTGTTGTTCATTCCACCAGGTGCGGAACCCTTCCAGCACTGCGCGGATAGAGAGGAAGGTGGGCAGCTGACGCATTTCCCACTCGCGCAACGAGATCCATCGCACCTGCCGGATCCCTTCACTGCGCTGGGGCTTGACCGGCTGAGGCTGATCCACGAGGAAACAATACCAGTAGACCTCTTTCACGCTCCATTTCGTGGAATTCCGTTCCTGGAAGATGTGTCGGGTACGCATCAGGAATTGCCCTTCTATGCCGGTCAGGTCAATCCCGGTTTCTTCCTGGGCTTCGCGTCGTGCGCATTCCTCCAGGGATTCGTTGCGTTCGCGTTTGCCTTTGGGGAGGTCCCACAGGTCCCAGCGCAAAATGGAGAGGAGGTAGCCTGCGCGCGTGTAAACTAAAGCGCCGCCCGCTTCAATTCGCCCAAACCGTTCTAAAAATCCTTTCAGCATGTCTTCTACGCGGTCGCCCCAGAAATTCACGAATGCCACTTCGCGATGTGCCTGTAAGAATTCAACTAAGGCGATGGGGGGGAGCTTGCGCCATTGCCATTCCTGGAGGAGTACCAGTCCATTTTGTGCGTAGATCTGTTGCAGGTAGGTGGGCAGTTCGGCGTATGTAAAAATTTCTTTTGTGAAGAGGAAGGCTTGCTGGCGCAGGAATACGATTTCCTTAGCGGGAAGTGTCCCATCGGCAGGCTGTGCGCGTGAACGGGGCATGTGTTGTTGTTCTTCTTCTTCGGACTGGTGTTTCAGAGGAGGTGGACCGGGGTTTTGTGGCATGAGATGTAGCGTTTTCGTTTTTTTTCAGGAGGCGGGTTCCGGCGTCTGGGCAGCTTCTACTGCCTGGAGATAGCGTTCTGCATCTAAGGCAGCCATGCATCCGGAGGCGGCGGCAGTCACCGCTTGCCGGTAAATTTTATCCTGGACGTCGCCGGCGGCGAACACTCCAGGTATGTTCGTGCGTGTAGAGCAGTCCTTAGTCAGGATGTAGCCCTGTTCATCCATGTCCAGCCATCCGCGGAAAATCTCTGTGTTGGGGATATGTCCAATGGCGATGAACACGGCTTTGACAGGCAGTTCTTCTAAGGTACCGGAATGGCGGTGTCGGACCCGTACTGCTTCCACTTCGTCTTTACCCAGGATGGCGTCCACCAGGACGTTCCAGTGGATGATGATGTTGCTCTTTTTCTTTACGCGGTCCTGCATGATTTTGGATGCGCGCATCTGGTCTCGGCGAACCAGCATATGCACTTCTTTGCAGATGTTGGAGAGGTAGAGGGCTTCTTCACAGGCGGAGTCTCCGCCACCCACGACTGCCACGGTTTCGCCCCGAAAGAAAAACCCATCGCACACGGCACAGTATGAGACGCCGCGCCCATTCAGTTCTTCTTCGCCGGGCACGTTCAATTTGCGAGGACTCGCACCCGTTGCAATAATCACCACATCTGCTACGATGGTGTGGCGTCCGTCAATGATGACGCGATGGGGTGGTCCACTGAAGTCCACCTGCGTAGCGGTACCCATTCGGATTTGGCAGCCCATTCGTTCGGCTTGCTTGCGCAGGTCTTCCATCATTGTGGGTCCCTGGACGCCTTCGGGATAACCCGGAAAGTTTTCCACGTCTGTCGTGAGCATGAGTTGTCCGCCGGGCTGTGGACCTGTGTACAAAACGGGCTGCAAGCCAGCACGAGCGGCATAAATTCCGGCGGTATAGCCGGCGGGTCCCCCGCCTAAGATCAGACAGCGAACGGTTTCTGGCTGGGTGTCAACCATGACAGTGCGCTGTTTTTGGGGAGGCTTCCTGGAGGTTGCCCCTTGATTTAGCGGGGCACCTGTTTTCAGAGGAAACAGAAAAGGGCAAAATCTCGTTCCCCCTTATAAAGTGTGAAACAATTTCCGCACTTTTTTCGTCGTAGATAATGTACCTTATTAGGAGCGGGGAGGTGAACGGTTTGCCAGCAAAAGGCAGGAATTGGCTGTAAACCAGGGGAACATGTTGCGTGGTGTTTGGGTTTTTGGGCGACGGGCATTGCCCATTGCGCTTGGTGTGGTCGCAATCGTTGTACAGCCGGGTTGCCGAAAAGAGTATTCGCAGGTGACTGGTTGGGAATACAATGATCCGGACTGGGGTGGCTTTGAAGTCCGGGATTATGTCGGTCAGGAGACGGGTCCCGGCCTCGTATTCATTGAAGGGGGTACGTTCCTGATGGGGAATCCAGAACAGGATATTGCCTATTCGTGGGATGCGATTCCCCGACGTGTCACCGTCATGTCCTTTTATATGGACGAGACGGAGATTGCCAACGTCCATTACAGGGAATACCTTTACTGGTTGTGGCGCGTGTTTGGCACGGACTTTCCCGATATTCCGCGCCGTGCATTGCCGGATACGTTTGCCTGGCGCGACCCCATGGCGTACAATGAACCCTTAGTGAAGTACTATTTCCGGCACCCTGCATTCAATTTTTATCCCGTGGTGGGTGTTTCGTGGGTTCAGGCAACGGAGTTTTGCAAGTGGCGGACCGATCGCGTCAACGAGATGATTCTGATTCGTGAGGGCTTCCTTCAACCCAATCCCAATCAGGTTAATGAAGACAACTTCAATACGGAAGCCTATCTGTATGGGCAGTATGAGGGGATGGTGGGCAGGTACCTGCCCGACTTGAATCCTACGGGTACGGGTGAGCGGCGCGTGCGCATGGAAGATGGGTATCTGTTGCCGGATTACCGGTTGCCTACAGAAGCCGAATGGGAGTATGCCGCCTGGGCAATGAAAGGGACGCTGTTAGCGCCTGGCGAAGAAATGTGGGTGAACCGCCGTGTGTTTCCCTGGGATGGCTATGGGTTGCGCTATCCGGTACATGGTGGATGGTGGGGTGCGTTCTTAGCGAACTTCAAGCGGGGAGCAGGCGACTACATGGGCATTGCCGGGGCACTGAACGATGCGGCTTGCCCCACTTCACACATTTTCTCCTTCATGCCCAATGACTTTGGTTTGTACAATATGGCGGGGAATGTGGCGGAATGGGTTGCGGATGTGTATCGGCCTCGGACGCCGCTGGATGCCCACGACCTGAATGCTTTCCGGGGCAACGTATTCATGAAGCTTGCAACCGACGAAGAAGGGATGCCCTTAGAAAAGGATAGCATGGGTCGGATCCGGTACATTCCCGTTACTGAGGAAGAAAACATCAACCGGCTCAACTACAAGAAGTCTGATTACAGGGACTTTCTGGATGGGGATGCCATGTCGGAAATCGCCTATCAGCACGGGAAAACCACACTTATCAATAACGAGTTGCGCGTGTACAAGGGCGGGAGCTGGGCAGATGGGCCTTATTGGCTTGTGCCGGGCACACGCCGTTACTTAGATCAGAATCAGTCCCTGGCGACGCTGGGTTTCCGTTGTGCGATGGCGCGGGTTGGCAGTCCGCAGGGTCCGGGTTACGAGTCGGGTAAGTGGTTTAAGCGTGTGCCGCGGGGTGTGCGTTAATCAGGGGTTGTTTTGCTGCTGGTGGAGTGCCTTGCGTGAGTGGAGTGGGCGTGCGGTGGGGAGGTGTGTATGGGGTAGTGTGTGAGGAGTGTGGAGTGGGTGCTCTGGATTTCTGTCGGGTGTAGAGCCAGATTGGGGATTGGAGGTGAGCGTGAGATTTTTTTGTGGGGTCTGGCATAGTTTTTGATAGGAAAGTGGATGGGCGACACTCTACCTCGGCGCAATGTGCCGAAAAAGAAAAAGGGTAGGAGTATGCGCACTCATAGAGGAGGACGCATAGTCAGGCGATTCACTCATTGGGTTCTGGCACTCAGCCTGATGGGTTCTACAGTGTTGTTGAACCGGTGTGTATCGCCGGCGGAGCGCCTGATCCGAAAAGGGTATTATGACCTGGCAATTCAGCGTATCCTGCGCAAAGCAAGGAAGAATAAGGCGAAAGCCAAAGACCTGGAAATGTTCACGTATGCGTTCAATCGTGTACAGGAGCAGGATTATCAGCGAATGCAAACATTACTGACCGATTCAGCGAATACGAATGCGCTGACTGGTGCCCGCGACCTGATAGATCGGATACTTAAGCGTCAGGAACGTGTTCGTGCCTATTTGCCTTTGAAGGCGTCGGACAAGCCGGATTATACCCTGTCGGAAGCCAACCTCGTGTTTTACAACGAAGAGGATTTGAAACGCCTGCGCGAACAAGCTGTGACCTGGCTGGCACAACTTTACTATGATGAGATTCAGCGGTTGTTGACCAGTGAAAGTCCGGAGCTGGCGCGTAAAGCGCTTCCGTTGATTGATCGGCTTGCGCAGTTGAAGCATCCGGATTACCCGCCTGAGCTGATAGAGCGCCTGCGCCGGCATGCCCAAACGATGGCATATATTCATGTGTGGCTGGAACTTCAATTTGCCGCGGCGATTTCTCCGAGGTATCATGAGGTTCTGGCGCGTCCCGATTTGTGGCAGAAGCGTGTGGGCTGGCTCCAGGTCCACTGGGAGCCGCCAAGGGGTCAGCCCAACTGGCGGTACAATTTGATGGTGACGATTCAGCAAATTCGTGTTACGCCGGGGAACACCGAGCGGTCTACGAAGACGTACCGACAGAAGAAAATTGTGGGCTGGAAAACGGAGATTCGCAATGGTGATACGGTGCGCGTACCCATTTATCGGGAGTACAAAGCCGAGGTAACGCACATTGTTCAGACGAAGGAAGCCCGTGTCTATGGCGTGTTTCAGTTGCTGGATCGGCGAACGCAACGTGTTGTTCAGATGGAGACGTTTTCCACGCGCGAACGCTTTTACCACAGTGGGTATGTAATTCGTGGGGACAAGCGTGCGGTGCCTGCGCGCATTCGGATGCGTCAGATTGCTGGACCGGTGCCATTTCCTTCGGATGAATCGCTGGTTCGGAAAGCCCTGTTAAAGGTTCCTGGCGAAATGGACCGGTTCCTGCGTCAGGTCCGCACATCGGTTGAGCGGTAGTTGTCGGTTTTTGGGTTGGTGTGAAATCTGCTGGCACCATGCCTCGCCCGAAGATTTCCACGGGGAAAGGCGATCAGGGATGGACAGCGATCCTGGGTAAGGAGCGTTTGCCCAAGCATCACATACGGCTGGAAGCCTATGGTACAATTGACGAGCTGAATGCGTATGTGGGGTGGTTGCGTGTTCGGACAGTAGTGGATGGAGAGCGCCTCGCGTGGATTCAGGCTCGCCTCTTTGACCTGGGTGCCTGGCTGGCGGCATCGCCCGATTTGTATGACCGGCTATCTTTGCCGGCTTTTCCGGAGGCTTATGTTCGCCAGGTGGAAGGCTGGACGTATGAATGGGAGCGCCAGTTGCCGCCACTCCGTCATTTTATTCTTCCGGGTGGGCATGAAGCGGTTGCTTTGGCGCATGTCTGTCGGACGGTTTGCCGGCGTGCGGAGCGTGCGTGCACTGCGCTTCATTTAGAGGAGCCGTTACCCGTGCCTGCTCTCCCTTTTTTGAATCGGCTTTCGGATTATTTCTTTCTATTGGCACGGGCGATTGCGCGGGAGCTGGGGATTGCGGAGGAGGCGTGGCGTCCCGGGACGGGCGAAGCGCCACCCTGACCGGTCATTCTCCTCTTCTGGATATGGCTGTACAATTGTTGTTTCTTTTTTGCGGGCGCTTTACTTTAATAAAAAGCCTTTGGTCTGGTCAGTGGTGCACATGGAAAATCACGGAGTCATGCGTGGTGTGGGACTTGTCGGGTTGATGGTTTTGGTGGTGGGTGGAATTTCTCTTTACGCCCAGCAACGTGTGTCTGTTCAGAAAACACCTGCAACAGCTGTTCGGAAGCAGGAAGCACAGTTTCCGGCAGGAGAGCGTGGGCAATCTGACGGGGAGGTTCGGGTCCACCATTCGCGGCAGGCTGTGCATCATAAGGGGAAGACAGAGCAATCAGGAGCGGCGCACCGGCGGTTGGTAACAGGGTCTACGTCGGGGAAGGCGAAGGCGTCGGTTCGCGGGGCGCCTCGGTCGGCAACGCCTGATCAACGGCGGGTTGTTCCCGCCGATGCATACCGGCGGATGCGTCCGGCTGAGCCCTGAAAAAGAGAGTGAACTGTTTGTTCTGTGGCGTTTTGCATTTTCTTTTTGCGAGAGTGTGTAGGTTACTGGTGAAAGTCCAGGTGGAAGTGAGTTGAGTGCTTCAAAATGGTTGTGTTCATGCGGTGGCGATGGATTCGTACAGTTCGTGCGGGTGGTATTTTGAGTGTTTACCTGGGTTTAGGAATTGGGGGTGTGCTGGTGTTGCAGGAGAGTTGTAAGAAGCCGGCGTGCAATGGCGTGCTGTGCGTACATGGCTATTGTGATGAGGCAACGGGGAGCTGCGTGTGTTTTCCGGGGTATTATGGGACGAGTTGTCAGGTGTCGTGTGTGCATGGTACGGGTTCGGATGAGGGATGTACGTGCGATGCGGGTTATATGGGTGCGTCCTGTGACACGCCGATCAATACGACGATTGCCGGGGTGTATCGCCTGGTAGATTACTGTCCTGGGGATACGGTGGCTGTAGAGTATGCGGAGTTTCGTCCGTCGGCGTCCAATCCGCAGGACGTGCATATTGTGTCGTTTGGCGGGTGGCTGTGCAATCATCGTCCGATCACGATTCGCATGCGGTTGCAGCCCAATTTGACGGGTTTGATCTTGCCGGATACGCAGCGCGTGTGTAATGATTGGCTGGAGGTGCTGTATGCGGAGGGGGATGTGATGGGTAAGGAAGTGCGCATTCGGTATGTGTACACGGATTATTCGGGTGTGGTACCCAAAACAGAGACGTGCACCACGTATTACACGCGGATAGATCCGTAAGGAGGCATTCGCAGGTTGGGTAAGGGTTCTGTGCCTATGCGGAATGTGCCGGTGGATGGGCGGTATGTGTACGTGGTTCCTTCGCCCAAGTTGCTGTCGCTGTATCCTGTGGAGGAGTGTGTGGTGGTTGTCCTGGATGTTTTTCGTGCGAGCACGACGCTGACAGCATTTTTGCATTTTCGTCCGTCGTTGACTATTCAGGTTGTGGAGTCGGTAGAAGAGGCGTTGCGCTGGCAGTCGCCTCCGGAAGTGATTGCGTGTGGTGAGTGGAAAGCGCGCATTCCCAAGGGTTTTTTCTGTGGGAATTCTCCGTTAGCGGTTCAGCATTTACCTGTCCAGACGCAGAAGATTGTTTATTTTTCCACGAATGGCGTACCGTTGTTATTGCGTGTGCGGCGTGCAAAGGAGATTTTGATTGGTTCGTTCTGGAATTTGTCGGCGTTGGCGGAGTATTTGGCTGATCGGGATGTCCCGATTTTGCTGGCGTGTTCCAGCTGGCGTGGTCATCTGGCAATTGAAGACATGATGCTGGCGGGTGCCTTAGTGGAGCGGCTCAATCATCGGCGGATTCCATACCCGGACGATGCGCTCATTGCATTGCTTTTGTGGAGGACGCATCATCATCGGCTGGAAGAAACCATTCGTCGGTATGGAACGCATGCTGATCGTCTTAAGGAGCAGGGCTTTGAAGAGGACGTCGCTGTTTGTTTGGAAAGGGATTGCACGCGGGTGATTCCGCGGTTTGACCCTGTGAGTGGTACGATACGGCTGGTCAGGTCGGTTCATCGGGTTGGTGGCTGACGGGTATTCGGGGATTGTGTGGTGGGTGTTTTACATCGGGGTATGACATGTCTGGGGGAAGGAGGCTTCATGTTTTGTGGAATCCGCGTGCGGGTACGCGTGGTCGGCGTGCAGTGGTATACCGGTTATTGCGTACTTATCTGGAAGGGGTTCGTGGGAGGTGGCGTGTGCACTGGTGGTTGACGCGTACGCCGTCGGGTTTGGCAGATTGTCTTCGGGCGATGCGTACTGTGGGTGAGGGGGTGCTGATGGTGGTTGGGGGTGATGGGACGTTATCTTCTTTAGCGCGGTGTGTCGCGTTGTTGCCGGGGCCGGTCGTGCCGGTTCCTGCGGGCAGTGGGAATGGGATTGCGCATACGCTGGGGATTTTCACGGTGGCGGATGCGGTGCGCTGTCTTGAGGAGGGTGAGCTGGTGGGGTGGCGACTTTTTTATGTGGAGGGCTGGGGATGGGCACTGAACTTCTTAGGTGTGGGGCTTACAGGGTGGATTGCCTGGGCGTTTGCCCGGTCTGGTTCCCGCGGATTGGCAGGTTATGTGAAGGGATTTATTAAGGCGTTGAGTTATCCGGATTGGCGTTTTCGGCTTCGGATGGATGGTGGTTCGCGGGCTGAAGAGCTTGTGTTGTGGGATTGCACGGTGGGAGTGGGTCGGGAGTGGGGCAATGGCGTGGTGTTTCATCCGGGTCAGAATCCCGTTGGGGGGAAGGTTCGTCTGGTTGTGGGCTGGTTGTGTCGTCCGCCGGTGGTCAGGTGGTTCAGTGAAGGATGGCGATTTCTGTGGCGGCGGCACGTAAATTCGCGCTACTGGCGGTTTCACTTTGTACGCCGTGTGGATTTGTTGTCGGGTCCGTGCCATGCGCACATAGATGGCGAGCCCATCGTCATGCGTTATCCGTGCGGGATTTGGGTGTCCGACCGGGTTATGCCTTTTCTGGCGCACCCCGAGAATAAGGTTCGGGTTATGGGGTAGAGGGGTGCTGTTTGGCTTGGAACCACTCCAGGATGAAAGGGTTGGATTGTCGTTCTGCCTGGAGTGTGGTGGGAGGTCCATGTCCAGGGTAGACGGTTGTTTGGGGTGGGCATTCGCGCAGTAGTCGTTCAATGCTTTGCATGAGTGTGGAGTAGTTTCCGCCGGGCAGGTCAGTTCGTCCGATGCTGCCGGCGAATAGGAGGTCGCCGGCGATCAGCCAGTTGACGCCCGGGAAGTACAGTGCGATGTGTCCGGGTGAATGTCCGGGTACGTGGAGAATTTGGCAGGTGAAGTGGTTGAGGGTGAATGTGTCGCCATCGTTGAGGAATCGGCTGGGGGCAGGGGGTTTTTCAACGGGGATGCCCCACATTTGCCCTTGTGTTTCGGCTTGTTCCAGGAGAATGAGGTCGTCGCGATGCATCCACAGGGGTACGTTCAGTGTGCGTGTAAGGGGAGCGACGCCTACGATATGGTCTAAGTGGGCGTGTGTCAGGATGATGGCTTGCAGCTGGATGTGGAATCGGTTGAGCCAGTTGTAGACTTCCTGTTGTTCCTCGGGGGTTGCGCATCCGGGGTCGATGAGGATGCCCAGAGAGGAGTCTTCATCCCAGATGAGGTAGGTGTTTTCGGCGAAGTCGTTGAATACCCATGCGTGGATCTGTAAGCCCATGCGTTGTGCTTTGTGCCAGCCAAAGTTTTTGTTGCTACCTTACCATCAAAGTAGGCAGGAATCGGAAAAGGGATGCGTGTACTGGTTTTGGGGAAGGGTGCGCGGGAGCATGCGCTGGGCTGGGCGGTGCGCCGGTCGGATGCCTCGGCAGCGCTTTATTTTTTGCCGGGGAATGCCGGGACCAGTCAGCTGGGCGAAAATTTGTCGGGGAATCCTGAAAAGCCAGAGGATGTGCTTCAGGCAATAGAAGCAAAGGGGATTGATCTGGTTGTGGTGGGTCCGGAGGCACCGCTGGCAAAGGGCGTTCGTGATGCGGTGGAAGCGCGGTTTGGTGATCGGGTGTATGTGGTGGGTCCGGACCGGCGGGGTGCTCAGCTGGAAGCCAGCAAAGTTTGGGCGAAGCGTTTGATGGCGGAGGCGGGGATACCCACTGCCCCGTTTGACGTGGTCAACGATGACAATCTGCGTGAAATCAGTACGATTCTGGATCGGTATCGTCCGCCGTACGTTTTGAAGGCGGATGGTCTGGCGGCGGGCAAGGGTGTCCTTCTGGTAGACCAGAAAGAGGAAGCCATTCGGATGGCGTACAAGATGGTTCGGGACAGGATGTTTGGTGAGGCGTCGCGCCAGATTGTGGTTGAACAGTATTTGGCGGGCAGGGAGGCTTCGGTGTTTCTGTGGGTGGATGAGGCGGCGTATTTCTTTTTGCCGGTGGCAAAGGATTACAAACGTGCGGCGGATGGGGATCGGGGTCCCAACACGGGGGGGATGGGTGCGGTGAGTCCGGGCTGGCTGACGCGATATCACCTTGCCCGTGTGAAAGAAGTCATTGTAGAGCCCCTGATGGATGCGCTGGCGAGCCGGTCCATCACCTATCGGGGGTTTCTCTATTTGGGTTTGATGTTTGTGGATGATGAGCCCTATGTGCTGGAGTTCAATGTTCGGCTGGGCGATCCGGAGGCGCAGGTTGTGCTTCCGCGGCTGGAGGGTTCGTGGTTTGATGTGTGGCTGGCTCGCGAATGGTCGCTTCAGGAAAGTTCGGCGGTGTATGTGGGTGTGGTTTTGGCGTCGCGTGGGTATCCTGGAGCGTATGAAGTGGGCTATCCGATTCGTGGGCTGGATGCTTTGCCTGAGGATATTCTGATTTTCCATGCGGGTACGCGCAGTCAGGATGGGGAGGTTGTTACGGCTGGCGGTCGTGTTTTGACGGTGGTTGCGGGGGGGAGGACCTTAGCGGATGCGCGCCAGCGTGCTTATCAGGCGGTGGATCAAATCCACTTTGACAACAAGTACTTTCGGACGGATATTGGTGTGGATTTGCTGGGTGAGGCGTCGTAGGGGATTGGCAGATGGGTTTATGGCGTGGCTATTCGCGTTTGTTGTTCGTTAGCGGATTGGTGTTGGTTTTTTGTGTTGCTAGAGGTCGTGAAGGGGTATGTTGGGCGCGGGGTGTGGGTGTGGGTGTGTGTCCTGAGGTGGGTGTGTGGTTGTTGTGGTCGCCCGAATGGCTTGCGCGGTTGCCGGACACGGTGATTGGTCGGTATAGTCCAGCCTGTCAGGCGGTGCTGTATCGGTTGCGTGTTGAGGCGCGGTTGCGGCTGTTTGCGCGGTCTGCCCGGACGTTGCTGTATCAGTGGGGTGAGCCGAGGTTGCTGGTGCCGTTGTGTGGCTTGCCGGCTTTGGGCGGGACCGAATTGGCTTTTTCGGATACGTTGTGGGGTTTGCTCAATGATGCCTGCTTGCTGGAATCCAGGTATTTGCAATTACCTGTGTGTGTTGAGGACTGGACACGTCGGATGGGGGGTAGGGGTCGTGCCTGGCGCCTTGCCTTAGCGGAGCTGGTTGTTCCGGGTATGGGCTCGTTTCTCAGTGGTCGTCCGCGTGAAGGCGTTTCGGATCTGATGCATGTGCTGACGTTTGGGGGTGTGGCGTTAGAGGGCTGGTTGCGTGCGCGCATGTGGAGTGCTTATTTCTTTTTGCCCTTTACTGCCTGGATTCACCTGAGCAATGTTGTGGGTGTGTGGCATCGTGTTCGGGCGGAGGCGATGGTTCAGGCGATAGACACCTGTTTGGAGGCATTGACGCCGTATTTACAGCGTGGTTTGGATGAGGATACTTTTGCCAGGGCGGGGATGTTGCCTGATACGGTTCAGCTGGCGTGTGCCTGTATCTGGCAGGTTGGCGATTCGGGTAAATCGTCCCTGGATGAGCTGGCGTGGTGGGGAGAGGTGCTTCGTCAGCCTGTTTTGGGTACACCTGAGGTGTACCGGCGGATTGCCCGTCGTCTGTATGCGTTTTACCGGCGTTGTCCATGTGGTGCGGTTCGGTTGTGGCAGGTATTGCGTACTCGGATGCCACCGGAGCTGGTGTGCCTTACGGATGATACTGCCTGTCTGATGCTTTTACATACTGCGCTTGCGATTGAGCTGGGGATGGGCGAGTACTCCCGCGGATTTTTGTGGTTGAGTTTGCTGGAGGAACGCGGGCTGGTGGTTCCGGGCTCCGAGCTGTGTCGGACAGGAATTTTGCTGCGTGCGCGGTTGAATCGGTGGGAGGATGCCTATCAGCGTTGTCTGGGTTGTATGGGCGACACCACGTTTTGCCAGCAATTGTTTTTTCATGTGAAGGAGAAGCGGAATGGTCAGGTACGGATGCGTCCCCGGTGGTATGATTTTCAGCGTGTGCGGAGGTGGGCGTTGTGGGTTCCGGGAGGCGGACATTTTTATGCGGGGTATCCGGTAGAAGGTTTGTGGAGTGGGTTGTTGCAGGTGGGAACGGTTGGGGGTGTGGTTTTTCTTGTGTATCAGCGTCTTTACTTTACGGCGGTGGCTGTGGGTGGCAGTTTGTTTCATGCGTTTCGTCGGGGAAGTGTGTCGCGTGCGCAGCGTTTGGTGGAGCGTCGCAACGGTCAACTTCTGCAAAAAATTGCGGGTCAACTGCGTTCTTATCCAGGGGGAGTGGGGGATGGAGAGTAAAGGGAAACGGGTGTGCTGATGGGTAGAGGCAGGGTGCAAAGGCCGTTGATTCTGGTGACGAATGACGATGGGATTCAGGCGCAGGGTTTGCATGAGCTGGTTCGTGCGGTGGCGCCGTTGGGACGGGTTGTGGTGGTGGCGCCCGATAAGCCCCAGTCCAATATGGGACATGCGCTGACGTTAGATCAGCCGATACGTGTTGAGCCGGTTTCGTGGTTTCACGATCTGGATGTGGAGGCGTATCAGTGCAGTGGCACGCCGGTGGATTCCGTGAAGTTTGCGGTGAATCATTTGCTGGACGAACGTCCTGCCCTGTGTGTGTCCGGGATTAATCATGGGTTGAATCACTCCATTAATGTGGTGTATTCGGGCACGCTGTCGGCGGCGATGGAGGCGGCGCTGGAAGCGATTCCAGCAATTGGTTTTTCGTACGATCATCCGGAGTCTATGGGAGATTTTACGACGGCACGGTATTTTGCGCGCTTGATTTCGTCGTGGATTTTGCGGGAAGGGCTCCCTGAGAACATTTTTCTGAATGTGAACATTCCGCGGTTGCCGCTGGATCAGATTCGGGGTGTTCGGATTTGCCGGCAGGGCAGGGGGAAGTGGGAGGAGAAGTTTGAGGAGCGGAGGGATCCGAGGGGCAGGGTTTATTACTGGCTGTCGGGCAGGTTTTTGCATTTAGATGCGTCGGAGGACACGGATTTGTGGGCGTTGACGCATGGGTATGTGTCCATTGTTCCGGTTACTTTGGATTTTACGGCGGGTCAGGTTTTGGGTGAGTTGCGTCGGCGGTGGACGCACTTTACGGCGGAGGTTTCAAGGCACAGTGGCGAACATGTCTACGGTTCCGGATAGGGCGGGAAAGGGGTATGAGCTGGCTGTGGGGATGGTGGTGGGTGTACTGGCGCCCTTAGCGTGTTTTGTGGTCTTAGCGGTGTTGAGCCGGTATGTTTTGGCGGTTTTGATTCCTGGGGGTGTGGCGTTTCGGTTGCGTACGGTGGTGGCGTTGAGTATTTGTATCAATTTGTTGCCGGCACACTGGTATGTTCGTCAGGATCGGGTCTGGCGGTTGCGTGGTCTGGTGTTGGTTACTGTGCTGGAGGTGATTGCCTTTTTTGTGTTTTATTACTGGGGTCCGCGTGAGATGTTGTTGCCTGTGGATTGAGTGTTGGTGCTCAGGTTGTTGGGGCTGGGTTGGTGTCGTAGTATTCGCCGTGTGCGGGGAACTGGTTTTGGCGTACGGCGGTGCAGTATTTCTGGACAGCCTGTGAGACGATGGTATAGAGGTTGGCGAACGTACGTACGAATCGTGGCTGGAAGTGGGGGTTCAGCCCCAGCATATCGTAGAGGACGAGGATTTGTCCGTCGGTGTGGGGTCCTGCGCCGATGCCAATGGTGGGGATGCGTACGGTTTCCGTGATTTGTTTCGCCAGTTTAGCAGGGATTTTTTCCAGTACGATGGCGAAGCATCCCAGTTGTTCTAAGAGGCGGGCGTCGTTCAGGAGTCGTTGTGCTTCGGATTGGGTTTTTCCCTGGAGTCGGTACCCACCCAGTTTGTGGACGGATTGTGGGAGCAACCCGAGGTGTCCCATGACGGGGATACCGGCGCGCAGGATGGCTTCAATGATGTGTGCGATTTCCTGTCCGCCTTCCAGTTTGACTGCCTGGACGCCCGTGGCTTTTACTGCGCGAATGGCGTTTCGTACGGCTTGGGCGGTGGAGATCTGGTAACTGCCAAAGGGCATGTCCATCACCACGAAGGCGCGACGCGTTGCGCGCACTACGGCTTTTGTATGGTAGATCATTTCGCGCATTCCGATGGGGTGTGTGGTTTCGTAACCGGCGATGACGTTGGCGGCGGAGTCGCCGACTAAGATGAGGTCAATACCTGCTTCGTCTAAGATGCGTGCGAATGTGGCGTCGTATGCGGTGAGTGCTGCGATTTTTTTGCCGGATTGTTTGGCTTTGATCAGGTCATGGGTGGTGAGTCGTCCCTGCATGCCTGTTTGTTTGGTTGGTTATTTGTGGTTTGTGCCCTGCTTTCTCATAAGTTATCCCAGACGATGTGGACGAATCGTTCCAGGTGGCGTTGTTCGGTTTCTGGCAGGTTGGCGATTGCGGCGAGTGTTCGGATCAGGTGTTGGGGTGGTTGGGGCTGAGTGGTTTGTGCGGTGTCTGGGGGTTGGAGGCGCCATTCTCCGTGGTGGACGCGTGCAAGCAGGTTTTGGAGGACGTCTTCCCGGATGGGTGTTTGCCATTGGCAACGGCACAGGCAAAGGGGCTGGTTGGGGTTGGGTTTGGGGTTTGGGTTTGGGTTGGGTTTGTGAAGGAGGGAGATGTGTTTGATGCCTGCGGTG
>JALWYU010000092.1:15518-41212 GCA_026992635.1 Bacteroidota bacterium
AGTGTGAAGAGCCAACGTACGGGTTGGGGCAAGGGTTGTGGTAGGGTTTGGCACCAGGCAGTGAGCTGCGCGAATTGTCGGGAGTGGTTTAATTTGAGGTACATTCTGTGGCGGGCAGTGGTTTCGGGTATCCAGTCGGCGGGGATATGGGCTTCTACGTTGGTTTCTATTGTGGGTTCGGTGAGGGCGGTGGTGTGAGGGGGTGTGTTGTGGTGGGTCTGTGCTTTGATTCGGCGGACGGTTTCTTCAAACAGTCGGAGGAGGACGGGGAGTCCCAGTCGTTTGAGGTGTCCGTGTTGCTGGAATCCGAAGAGTGGTCCGGATCCGCGTGCTTGCAGGTCCTGGAGTGCGAGCTGGAAGCCAGCGCCTTTTCCGCGGAAGCGTACCAGCCAATTGAGTCGTCGTCTGGTGTGTGGGTGGAGGTTTGACCAGTTAGGCACGATGAGGTAGATGCGCCCTGGGAGGTGTCGTCGTCCCACACGTCCGCGCAGCTGGTAGAGGTCGGCGATGCCGAATCGTTCGGGTTGCCACAGGAAGAGTGTACGGACGTGGGGGAAGTCCAGTCCGGCGCCGATGATGGCGGTCGCCACCAGTACGGCGAGTTTTCTTTCAAAGAAGGCTTCCAGGCGCTGGCGCAGTGTTGAGGGTGGGAGTTTTCCGTGGGCGGCGTCTATGGTATAGTTGGGGAGTGCTTGCTGTAGGGTGGTGGTGATCTGTTGGACGTCGCGAATGCGGTGTGCGACGACGAGTGCCTGTCCCTCCTGGTTCAGTACAGATTGGAGGGTCTGGATCCAGTGGTGGGCGTGCTCGTCGGTGAGTAGTTCTACGTGTTCGGGCGGTCGGTCGTAGGGTGCACTGGAAAGGATGGAGATGTCCTGGATGCCTGAAATGCTCATCTGGAGGGTTCGGGGTATAGGGGTTGCGGAGACTAAGAGGAAGTCGGCGGTGGGAAAGCGCATTTTCCACTGGTCTTTCTGGTTGACGCCAAATCGGTGTTCTTCGTCAATGATGACGAGTCCGAGGTGGGCGGGCTGGACGTTTCGGTAGAGGAGTGCGTGCGTTCCGATGAGGACGTCTATGGAGCCCTGGGCGAATCCTTTGAGTGCGGCTTGTTGTTCATTTGGCGTTTGGAGTCGGGACAGGCAGGCGACGTGGACGCCCAGGGGAGCCAGTCGCTTACGGAAAGTCTGCCAGTGCTGGAATGCCAGGAGGGTTGTGGGTGTGAGGATCAGGGTTTGGTCGCCGCGTGCGAGTGCGCCCACGGTGGCGTACAGCATGATTTCGGTTTTGCCATAGCCGGCATCGCCGGTGAGGAGTCGGTCCATAGGGTGGGGTTGTTGCAGGTCGTGGAGGATCTGGCGAATGATTTTTTTCTGGGCGCGTGTTGGGGTGTAAGGTGCGAGTTTCTGGAAGGTTTTGATCCAGTGCGGGTCAATGGGTTGGACGTGTCGGCGTATGGCTTTGCGTCGTGCATGTCCCTCTAGGAGGTGGCGTACGATTTGTTCTAAGTCGCGGATTACGCGTTGTCGGTAGAGTAGCCATCGTCGTCCGCGCAGTGAGCTGAGCGTTTTGTCTTTTCCTCGGTAGGGGATGAGGAGGTGTGCTTCCCACACGGGGCAGTAGAGGAGGTCGTCGTGTGCGAATCGCAGGCAGTAGGTGTCTATGGTTTTCCGGGTTTCGGGGTGCTGGAGAGGTCGGATTCCAATGAACTCGCATAAGCCTTTTTCCAGGTGGATGACGTAGTCGCCGGGCTGGAACCGATAGAGGAGTTCTTCCCAGGTGGAGGGGTGGTCAGGCTTTTGTCTTTGTCTGGGTATGGAATGTCGTATTTGGCGGGGTTTCACGTACCAGAGCAGGGCTGTTTTGAGTTTGGGGAAGTACCAGATGGTGGCGGTTTGGTCGGGCGCCAGGGTTTGGAAGGTTTTGGCGAGGTCCGGTGGTATGCGCCATATGTGGATATGGGTGGCGTTGTTGAGGGTTTGTCGTTCTTCTTCTAAGGGGATGGGTGCCTGTTCGTGGAGTATAGCGAGCCAGGCGGTGCAGTTCTGGAGCTGGGGCAGCGCGGTGATCCATCGGAAGGAGCGCCATTCCTGTGCGATGGGGAAGGGCTGGGCGACCAGCTGGGGTTCTGGTTTGATTTGTTCATTTGCAGTGAGGAGTGTCCAGTTGTGGGTTGTGGGGATTTCTATGGTTGGGTGTGTGGTGATCTGGCGGTAGGCTTCTTCGGTGATCAGTACAGGGTGCTGGGTGAGGAGTGTGGCCCAGGCTTGGCGCCTGTCCTGATTTGCGGGTGGGATGATGCCGGAGGTGAGGTGGTTACCCTGGGCGTCGCGTGCCTGTACGAGTCGTTCGTCCGAGAAGGTCAGGTAGAGGAGAGGTTGTTCAGGAATGTGGAGGATGATCACTTCGCCGCGCCAGACGAAGTGGTGAGGGGGGATGCTGGGGATAGGGCTTAGGGTGTGTGCTTCCTGCCATCCGTGGGTTTTTAGCCAGTGGATGAGTTGTTCGGGTGGGCAGGTTTGGGGTATGTGGAATGGGTAACCGTAATGGGGTAGCCAGCGTGCCGGGGGATGGTGCAGGATGCGTTCTGGAGTGAGGAGTGGGGGCTGGATACTGAGGTTCCAGAACTGGAGAGCCTGGTGGAGGAAGGGTTGCCACCAGCTGTGTTCGTCCTTGCTTACGATAATGAGCGGTGTGGGTGAGGAGGGGAACTGATTGAGCACCCAGCCTGTGATGAAGGGCTGTGCGATTCGCGGGAGTACGTTCACTGTTGTGTGTGTGTCAGCGGGTTGATGTGCTGGGTGTGTGGTAGAGGCTTTATTGGGTTCAGGAGTCATGCCCGGTGTCTACGGGATAGAAGGCGTCTTTGAAGTGGAGGACTTTGTACTTGTCGTGTCGGAAGAGGTGGACGGCGATGACGTCAAATCGGATTTCGCGGTTTTCGTACTGCTGGTGGTGTGCGAGCCAGGATTCGGCACCTTTGGCGAGGGCTTCTTCTTTGCCTTTGTCAATCTGGTTTTCGGGCAGGTATCTGCCGGAGGCGGTTTTGACTTCTACGAAGATGATCTTGCCACTTTCAGGTTCTTCGGCAACGATGTCAATTTCGTAGTTTTTCCATCGCCAGTTCTTGGAAAGGATTTTCCAGCCCAGGGTTTCTTCAATGTATTGCTGAGCCACTTCTTCGCCACGTTTACCCAGAGCGATTCGTTGTGGGACTGGCATGTTCCAGCAATTTACCGTGGGTGGCGACGACGATTCGTCCTGGGAATGTCTGGAGCCACTGGTAGTTGTGCGTAGCGAGGATGATGGCGCAGTGGAACTGGCGATGGAGTCGCCAGAGCAATTCCATGATTTCTCTGCCGGTTTGAGGGTCCAGGTTGCCGGTAGGTTCATCGGCTAAGATCAGTGGGGGTTCGTTGAGCAGGGCACGGGCGATTGCGAGTCGTTGTTGTTCGCCTCCGGAGAGTTCATAGGGCATTTTGTGGGCTTTGGTGTGGAGGTCAACCAGTTTGAGCATTTCGTCTACGCGATGCTGGATTTTGCGTCGGTTGCGCCAGCCGGTTACGCGCAGGACGAAGGTCAGGTTGTCGGCGACGGTTCTGTCCATGAGTAGTCGGAAATCCTGGAAGATGATTCCGAGTTGTCGTCGGAGGCGAGGCAGTCGCCACCAGGTCATTTTGCGCAGGTTGAACCCGATGACGTAGCCTTCGCCTTCTTGGAGGGGCAGGTCGCCGTGTAGTGCTCGGAGCAGTGTGGTTTTGCCGGAACCGGTTCGTCCGACGAGGTAGACGAACTCGCCGGGGTGCACGACGAAATCCACACGCATTAATACGGGTGTGGTTCCCTGGTAGATGGTTGCCTGTTTCAGCCAGACGAGTGGTTCGTTATGGGCTGGTGCGGTGGATGGTGCCATCTTTGTGGATCTCTATCTGGACGATTTGTCCCTGTGGGAGGGATGCGATGATTTTCATGAGTGCGTCTTTGAAAGGGAGGAGCCCGCAGCGCTGGAGTGCGCGGTCTGGTCGGTCTTCGCGGAAGTACGCGATAAGCGTGAAGTGCTCATCCCGGATTTGGACTGTGGGTGGGATTTTCCCATGGCCCGGAACTCGCAATATATAGAACGTCTTCTTCCCAGTCATTTGGGTAGGGCTTTCGGAGAACAAAAGGATGTCGGGAAAAGTTCCCGAGAGGTGGTTGATGTCTGATTTTCAGTTCTTGTTTGACGAGGTTGGCGATGTGGTGGGCGTGTCGCAGGGGTTCGGGCAGTCGGTACTGGCGGGCGGTGTGGAGCACCCAGCAGATGGCTTCGGGTAACGTAATGCGGTGTCCGATGGAGACGACGACGGGCTGGACATGTGTGCGTGTTCGGAGGAGCGCACCCTTGATCTGTCCGTCAATGTTCAGCCAGGCGAGGCTTCCTCGCTGGGGCTGGAGGGGTTGTGAGGGTGTGCCGATGAGGATTTTTTTGGCGCATCCGATGGTGGGCAGGTCAAGTTCTACGCCCAGGTGTGCGGCGATGCCGGCGTGGCGTGGGTGGGCGATCCCCTGCCCGTCTACCATGAGGAGGTCGGGTCGGACAGGACAGAGTTTCAGGGCATTCAGGAGGGGTGGCATTTCGCGAAAAGCCAGATATCCCGGGATGTAGGGGATGTGGATGTGCTGGACGACTGCCCACCATCCTGTGAGTTGTTGTTGTGGTACTGACCAGAGGGCGATTGCACCGATTGCCAGTTCGTGGTGGTTCATCCGGAAGAAGCTGCAGTCCAGTCCGGCGATCCACTGGATGCGTGCTGTCAGTGGTGTTTGCCGGACGCGCTGTGCGATGGCTGTCTGGATCTGTCGGGCTACGGCTGTATGGAATTGCTTGTCAGGGCCTGTTGCCGTTGTTGTTGAATGCGTTCGTGGAACCATTGGATGATCTGGTCTACGGCTTCTTCAATGGAGAGGTTGGTGGTGTCCAGGATGTAGGCGTCGTGTGCCTGTTGCAGTGGTGCGATGGTTCGGTTTCGGTCTATGTGGTCGCGATGCTGGATGTGTTTTTGTGCCAGGTGGATAGACCACCGGTGTTGTGCGCTGCGTCGCTGGATGCGCACGTGCGGGTCTGCGGTGAGGTAGACTTTCAGGATTGCGTTGGGGAAGACGACGGTGCCGATGTCGCGTCCTTCTACTATGGCGAGTGGATAGGGGGCGACTGCCTGTCGCTGGACAGGCAGGAGGAAAGAGCGAACTATGCGGAGTTTGCTGATCTGGCTTACGTATTGCTCTACCTGGTGTGAATAAAGGTGTTGTGTTACGTCTTCGCCATTGATGTAGACGTGTTGCTGGTGGTGGTTTTGCCATTGGACGGTGATGTGGCATTGTTTGAGGAGGTGGGCGAGGTGTTCTTCGTTGGGGGGGAAGGGTTGTTTTGCGTCTGGAGGAAAGCGTTGCAAGATCCAGTAGGTGAGTGCGCGGTACAGTGCGCCTGTGGAGAAAGCGATTCCGTTGAGGCGCTGTGCGAGGATTTGTGCGACGGTGGTTTTGCCAGCGCCTGCCTCCCCGTCAATTGCGATGATCCAGGTGCGGTGTCTGGTTGGGGTCATGGATTGGGATTTGTGGGCTGGCGTTTTCTGGTGGGGATGGGTGCGTGGATTGCAAGTGCAAGGATTGGTTTTTGGGGTGCGGTGAAGCGCATACCCATGGTCCATGTCCAGTGGTGGGTATGGATACGGATTGCCCAGGCGAGTCCTGCCAGTCCGCGATAGAGGGTACCGACCATATATCGGCGGATGTACCAGTTGTAGCTGGCGAGGACTTCTATGTTGGGGGACAGGTAGATGATGGTGCCGATAGTGAGGTGTGCCATACTGAGGCTTGCCCAGTATTTTGCCTGGTCTAGGAGGGAGGGGGTATCGGGTAGAGGAGGTAGGTCAATGGGTCGTTGCCAGCTTTCCAGACCCTGGTAGGTGAGGACGATTCCGAAGGGTGCGTGTCGGAATCTGTGGAAGGCGCTTATACTCAGGTGGATGGGCAGTGCCCGTGGTGTTTTTGAGGAGAGCCGGATGATAGTCCAGCCCACATTTCGGATGTTGAGTGCGAGCCACCAGTTTTTGTGTGCGAGTCCCCAGAACTGGATTTGTGCGTGGGTTGCGAAGCCTGTAGCGGATTGGCTGGCTATGCCCACCCACCAGAGAAAGGGTGTGAGGTACAGTCGGAAGATTCCGGATGTGTCTAAGGCGAAGCGCCATTCGGTATAGAGTTCCCGGGCGTGTGCCCATCCGAGGAATTGACCTTCTTCGTTGCGTACGGGGATTCGTCCCCAGAATCGGAGGTGGAGTGCGAGGGGAGAGAGGAATCGCCACTGGGGGTCTAGGGATAGCGTCCATACGCCGCCCTGGTAGATGTGTGTGCTGGTTCGGATGTGTGGTGGTTGGCTGGAGTCGGGCAGGATGACGGAGAGGAATTCGGTGCCGTCAATGCTCAGTGTCCGTCCTTCTAGGGTGAAGGTGTGGACGTAGCCAGCGGGGAAGGGTGCGAATTGTGCGTAGAGGCAGATGTGGAGTGTGGAGGCGAGGCATGTGAAGCAAAGTGTGAGGAGTGCACGTGTTGTCGTAGAGGGCTGGATGAGGGGCATGGGTTGTCCGATTGGAGGTGTTGGGGTGGCTCCGGTTTTTTTCTTTTTCAAACGGAAAAAGGTACGGGTTCGTTTCCTTTCTTCGTTTTCAGATATAGCGTGGGCGAAGCGAAATCAAATTGGTGGAGCGGTGCGTGGTCGGATTTTGGTTGTGTTGACGGGTGTGGGTGTTGTGTTTCTGGCGATCAGTACGTTTTTGTACTTTCAGATGGTGCGGTATATGGATGAACGTGAGCGGATGTTCACGTATTTGTGGTTGTTGACGCTGGGTTCGCTGGAGGATGAGACGCGTTTGGAAGAGTTGCAGTTTACGATTTTGCGTGAGAATACGATGATTCCGGGCGTGGTGCTGGATGATGGGAATCGTGTGGTGGCGGTTCGGAATGTGGACTCGGCGCTGTTGCGGGATTCGGCACGGTTGATGGCGTGGGTTGCTGATCAGCGGTCGGCGGGTCGGTTTCTAACGTTGACGTTGCCCACTTCTACGTTGACGGTGTACTATGCGCCGTCTCGTGTTCGTGAGCGTGTTCAGTGGTATCCTTGGGTTCAGGTTGGGTTGGTGGTAACGGTGTTGTTGCTTTTTGTGTTGTTGTTTCGGTCGGTGATGCGTCAGAAGGAGGATCATTTGCTGAAGCGTTTGATTTTGCAGTGGACTTCGCAGTTGCGTGTTCCGCTGGCGTCGTTGTGGGCTTGGCTGGATTTGTTTAAGCGTCAGAAGGTGTTTCCTGAGCCGTTGATGCGTCAGATGGAGGAGGATTTAGAGCGGGCGGAGTCTGTAATTCGTCGTTTTCAGCACTTGCAGTCGCCGTCGTCAATTCAGTATGTGGATTTGTTTCGGTTGACGCGGCATATTTTGCGGTATTTGCGTCGTCGTGTTCCGCGGGAGATTCAGATTGAGGTGCTGGGTGAGCCGGTTCGTGTTCCGGCGGAGCCGATATTGCTGGAGTGGGCGATTGAGCAGGCGATTATGGTGGGCGTCCGTCGTTTGGGCGATCAGGGTAATTTGCAGATTTTCATTCAGCCGAATGGGAAGGAGGTGGTTTGGCGTATGGTGGATGAGGGTCCGCCGTTGCGGTATTCGTGGTGGCGTAGATGGCGTCATCCACTGTGTTTGCGTACGCATCAGCATATTCAGGATGCGTTGTTGTTTGTTCAGCGGATAGTTCGTCAGTATCATCGTGGTCGGTTTCGTTTGGTTCGTGAGGGTGGTCGGAACACCTTAGAGATTCATTTGCCGGCGGGGGTGTAGGGAACTTCTGGTGGTGTTGCTTCGTTAAGATAGGTGGGGAGGTGTATCGTTGTCATGGAAATTTCCGGGTAGATGGGTGTGTACATTTTCTTTGTGGTGCTGGCTACGCTGGTTTGTGTTCTGTTGATTCTGGCGGTATTGATTCAGAATCCGCGGGAAGGAGGGTTGACGGCGGGGTTTGGTGCGGGTTTTTCGCAGCAGTTTTTTGGTGTTCAGCAAGCGGCGGATTTTCTGGAGAAGGCGACGTGGTATTTGAGTGGGGGTTTGGCGTTGCTGACGATTATCATGAATTTCTGGTTGTACCGGACGGAATCGGGTCGTGAGGAGGTGCCGGTTCCGGAGAATGTGCCTGTTCAGTCTGTGCCGGGTCCGTCGTCGTCGGTGGTGCCAGGTGGGGATGCGCAATCTGTGCAGTTGCCTGCGCCCTCGGGGGGAGCGGGAGCTGGTGAGGATGCGAATTCTTGAAATGGTTGAGTGCTGGGTTTGACGTTGCGTACAGGAGTTCGTGTGATTTCGTCGCGGCACAATTCGTTGTGGAAGGAGGTGGTACGTCTGGTGGCGAAGAAGCGTGAACGGTATCGTCGTCGTCGGTTTGTGGTTTTGTGGTGGCGTGAGGTGCTTCGTGCTTTGCAGATGGGTTTTTCGTTGGAGTGGTTGCTGGTTCCGGAGGGTGGGGAGGTGCCTGCGCCCATAGAGGAGTATGTTCCGGGTTTTGCGAAGAAGGTGGTCCGGGTTGCAGAGGGTTTGTGGCGTCGGGGTCTGCCAGGCGAAGATGTTCAGTGTGCGGCGGTGTTTGTGTGGCGGGAGTGGGGGGTGCCTGTTCCGTGTGGTGGAGAGCGTGCACTGTACTTGGTTTTGGATCGGATGGAGAAGCCCGGCAATGTGGGTGCGTTGTTTCGGAGCGGGGTGCTGGCGGGGATTCGGGGTTGCTGGTGTGTGTGTCCGTGTGCGGATCCCTGGCATCCGCATGCGATTCGTGCCAGTACGGGTGCGGTGTTTTGTGTTCCGTGGTGGGAGGGGGATGTAGAAGAGGTGAGTCGGTGGTTTGTGGAAGGGGGTGTTCAGGTGGTTGTGGCGGATCCGGGAGGTGAACAGGTTTACTGGGACGTTTCGTATGGGGATCGGGTTGCGGTGGTGGTGGGTCGTGAGCATGAAGGGGTTCGGGATTTCTGGCGGGAGGTTGCGCATGTGTGCGTGCGCATTCCCATGCTGAATAGTGTGGTGGATAGTTTGAATGCTTCGGTTGCGGGTGCTTTGCTTTTGTATGAAATTCGTCGGCAATGGCGGGAGAAGGGCAGCGGCATCGTATAGCGGTGTTTGCTTCTGGGGAAGGGACAAATGCGGAGGCATTAATTCGGTACTTTCGGGATGGGGAAGATGTGTCTGGGGAGGTGGTGGTGGTGGTTACGAATCGGCGTGGTGCGGGTGTAGTGGGTCGTGCGCGTCGGCTGGGCGTACCGGTGGAGTATATTCGGAACACGCATTTGGAGGAGGATATTTGTGCTGTGCTCAGGCGGTATGGGGTTACGTTTTGTGTGCTTGCTGGTTTTTTACGGAAGATTCCTGTGCGAGTTGTTCGGTGGTATATGGGTCGGATTGTGAATTTGCATCCGTCGTTGTTGCCGCGGTATGGTGGGAAGGGGATGTATGGTGAACGGGTGTTTGAGGCGATGGTTCGGCATTGTGAGCCGGTTGGAGGCATCACGATTCATTTTGTGGATGAGGAGTATGATCATGGTCCTGTGATTGCGCAGTTTTCGTTTCCTGTTGAGCCAGAGATGGATATTTCACGGTTGGCGGAACGCACGCATGAGTATGAGCACCGGTATTTTCCGGTTGTGGTGGATATGGTTTTGCGTGTGGTGCGTGCGGAGGTACCGTCTGTACCGGAAGGTTTGGGTTCGTTGTTGTCGTCGTTGTGAGCGTCGTTTGGGTGGGGGTGTGATGTGTTCTGCCGATGCGTTGTTTGCGCGGTATTGTCGTCGGTATGATGTGGTGGGTTCGCCGGCGGTTGTTTCGCCGGCGGATCGGTCTACGCGCTTGTGGGTTGTGATTCCTGCGTATCGGGAGGAGGAGTTGCAGGTTCCGCTGGAGAGTTTAGCGCGGTGCGATCCGCCGGAATGTGCTGTGGAGGTGTTGTATGTGTTGAATTATCCGGAGGGAGATGAAGAGGGCGGTCGGCTGGCGCGAAGGGGCTGGCGGTTGCTTCGTAAGAAGAGGAAGGAGTTGCCTTCGTGGTTGCGTGTTCATGCGTTGTTGTGGTGTGGTGTGCGTCGTGGTCGTTCGGGTGCGGGGTATGCACGGAAGGTGGGTGCGGATCAGGCGTTGTATCGTGCGTTTGGGATAGGGGTTCTGGATAAGTCGGCGATTTTGTTTCTGGATGCGGATTGTCGTGTGAGTCGTGGGTATTTGCGGGTTGCGTATAGTTTGCTTCGTCGGTTTGATCTGGTGCATTTTGGGTTTCGGCATCGTGTTCGGGATGAGGCTTGGCGTCGTGTTACGGATCTGTATGAATTGCGGTTGCGGTATTATCGGTGGGGTTTGCGCTGGTCTGGTGTTCCGTGGGCGACGTATACGATTGGATCGTGCTTGGGTGTACGGATGGAGGCGTATATGCGTTGGGGTGGTCTGAGTTTACGTCATCAGGCTGGCGAAGACTTTTATTTTGTGCACAAGCTGTTGCCGTATGTGTCGTTTTGTGAAGGTCCGGTGTGTGTCTTTCCTGAGGGACGTCCTTCGTTGCGCGTTCCGTTTGGTACGGGTCGTGCGCTGGTTGGTGGAGGTGTAGAGTGGTTTATTCCTTTTGAGGCGTTTGTTCAGTTGCGGCGTGTGTATCAGAGTCTTCCATACTGGGTAGAGTGTCCGGAAGAGTGGAGGCGGTTGCCGGGGTTGGCGCTGGAGTTTGGTGGTCGTTCGTTTTGGGTGCGATTGGCGCGTAGTTTGAGTGGTCGTTATGAACGTGCTTTGTTTCAGGCGGTTTGTTCGTTGTCGGGTTTGTGGGTCTGGCGGTTTCTTCGGTGGGTGACGGAGAGGAGGTATGGTTATGCGCTGGTGGTGTCAGCCAGTCGTCGTCTTCTGGGTGAATTGGGTGGTTGGGGTGAAGGGTGTGGTTTGGTGGAGTCCTGTGAGGATCTTGAAGGTCTGGTGAATGCTTTTTGTTTGCTGGATCAGCGTTATCCTGTGGTGAAGCGGTCGGTTCGTGCTTTGCGTGAGGAGTGGTGGGGCAGTGCCCAGTTGGGCAGACCGATCCAGAGGAGGAGTGTGTGTCCCAGGTGATGGGATAGGGGTGTGTCTACCAGTGCGAAGGCGCTGTAGAGGAGTAGCCAGAGCCTGGCAGGGAGAGGGTTCTGGTAGAACATCCACAGGAGGATGGCGGTCCACAGGAGGGGTGCGAGTATGCCGGCTTGAGCGCCTAATTGTAGCCATTGCTGGTGTGTGTTGATGTTGGGCGGGGTGGGTGTGGTCAGGTGCTGGCGGAAGCACTGGTGGAGGCAGGTTGGTAGCTGACAGGGTCCTGTGCCTGTGAAGAAGTGTTGTTGCCAGATCTGCCATCCGCATGTCCAGTAGGTCCATCGTGGTGTGTTGTGGAGGTGCTGGAGTTGAGCGAGTCGTTTCTGGATGGCGGGCTGGTCTAAGGCGATGAAAAGGGTAATGGCGATGAGGAGTGTTGTGCCCAGGAGCAGGAGGGGTAGTATGTAACGTTTTGCGGGTTGGGTTTGTCGGATGGAGAGTTTGTGCTTTATGCGGAGGATGAGGAGGATGCTCATGAGCGGGAGTGCGAGGATGAGGAGACGGCTTCCGCTGAGTATGAGTGCGATAGTAGCGATGAGTGGTGTGGTCCAACGGAGGGGAGTTGGTCCGGGTTCGTGGTACCAGTAGATGAGCGTCATGCACCAGAGGAGGAGGTGGTAGTTGGGGTGGAGGTTGAGGGGACGTGTCCATTCCACGTATGTCCATTGCCAGAGTGCGGTGTGTTGTTGTATGAGGTGCCAGGCGATGAGTGAGAAGAAGATGATGGAGGCGGTGGTTTGTGCTAAGATGCTGAGAGTACGGAGCGAGAGGTAGTGGAGGGGAGTGGTGCTGGTTGTCCAGAGTGGGATGATCCACAGCCAGAGCAGCCAGTGCAGCCAGTTGTGGTGGGGGCAATGGTCTAAGGCTGTGCGGGTCAGGAGGTAGAGGGGCAGGCCCAAGAGGAGAAGCAGGGTATAGGGCTGAGCAGAGAAGTCGGGGAGGTGCTGGCGGATTTTTAGCAGGAATCTGTATGTGAGGAAGATGAGGAGTGCGGAGGTGGTCCAGGAGTTGAGCCAGGGTGGTAGCCACAGAGTGAGGAAGAAGAGGGCGGTGAGTACAGTCAGGGTCAGGGTGTGGGCATCAGGTTTGTGATTCATGGTGGTGGGCAAGTAGATAGAGGAAGGTGCCGATGGTCTGGATGCCGCGTTTGAGCATGTGGAGTTTGAAGTGTTCGTTGGGTGCGTGGATCTGGTCTGTGGGTAAGCCGAATCCCATGAGGAGCACGTCGCGCTGTGTGCGTTCTGCTAAGAGGCTGACGATGGGTATGGATCCGCCTTCGTATAGGGGCAGGGGTTGTGTTCCGAAGGTGAGTGCGTAGGCTTGTTCAGCTAACTGGTAGTAGGGGGAGTTTAGGGGTAGTCGGTAGGGGTTTCCGCCGTGGAAGGTGTGGAGTTTGTATCGGATGCCGTTGGGGATCAGGGATTGGATAAATGTTTGGACGAGTTGAGCGATGGTTTGCCAGTTCTGGTTGGGCACCAGTCGGAAGGAGAATTTGGCGTGGGCGGAAGCGGGGATAATGGTTTTGGATCCTTCGCCCTGGTATCCGCTCCACAGTCCGTTGATGTCGAAGGAAGGACGGATGGTTCGGGATTCGTGGTAGGTGTAGCCCTGTTCGGCGTGAGGAGGCAGTCCGGTGTCCTGCTGGAAGGCTTCGGGAGGGGGTGTGCCTTTTGCGAGGAGAGTGCGTTCCTGGGTTGTGAGTTCAATGACGTCGTTGTAGAAGTTGGGGATCTGGATTTTTCCGGAGTGGATGTCGTAGATCTGGTTGAGGATGTGTGTGAGGAGTGTGGCGGGGTTGAGGACGGCGCCGCCGTATACGCCGGAGTGGAGGTCGCGAGCTGGTCCCCAGATATCCAGCTGGAAGTAGGCGATTCCGCGGAGGGATACGGTGATGCCGGGCTGGTTCTCAGAAGGGATGGAGGTATCGGAGACAAGGCTTACGTCAATGGCTGGCAGGGCGTGTTCTTGGAGGTAGGCGGTAAGTGCGGGTGATCCGATTTCTTCTTCGCCTTCCAAGAGGAAGTAGATGTTGCAGGGGAGTTGTTGTTCCCGGATTGCGAATCGGATTGCCTGGATCAGTAGCCAGAGTTGCCCTTTGTCGTCGGAGGCACCGCGTGCATAGATTGCGCCATTGCGGATGGTGGGGTCGAAGGGGGGTGTGTTCCACTGGTCTAAGGGGTCGGGTGGCTGGACGTCATAGTGTCCGTAGATGAGTATGGATGGCAGGCGGGGGTTGTGGATCAGTTCGCCGTATACGATGGGAAAGCCCTGTGTGGGAATGAGTTTGGTGGAGGCACCCACTTTGTCTTGCAGGTACTCTTTGAGGAAGGTGGCGCATTCCAGGACGTCGTCCCGGAAGCGTGAGTCGGTGCTGACTGAGGGGATACTCAGGAATTCCCGGAGTTCATTTATGATGGTGTGTTCGTGTTTTTCGTACCATCTGGTGATTTGTTCCAGCCAGTGATGGGGGTTGCTGGTGGTTGTGTTGCTGGTTTGGTTCACGGGGCGTGGGATTTGTGTGGTTGTTTACGGGTTAGGATGGGTATAGATGAAGCGGAAGGTGTGTGTGTTGCCCTGGAGGTCTATTCCCCGGAGGAGGGTGATGGAGGTGTGTGGCGGGATCTGGAGGATTGCTGGCGGGTAGGTTTGGTGGAAGAGTTTTTTTCCAGAGAGGTCGTAGGCTTCAATGGACTGGAGTGGGATGTGGATCAACCAGGTGTTGTTGTTCAGGGGTGTAATCCAGGGTTGGGATAGGCTGGTGGTTGTGGGTAGTGCGGTGATGGTGGGGCAGTCGCCCGGGGCATTGCATACGACGAGCCATTGTCCGGAGGTGTCGTAGACGGGTGGGATGGATTGCCCTGTTCCCTGGATGTGTCCGAACCCGACGCCGTAGAGTTCCACCCAGTAGGTTCCGACCTGGTCGGGTTGTGGTGTACCTGAGATGAGTGCGCATCCGGTGTCGCCGCCGTAGTAGACGGGAGGATTTCGGTCAAAGGTCCACTGGAAGCCCTGTGGTAATCCGGAGATGTCCAGGAAGACGACGGAGTCAATGATGACGGTTGCAGGAGAGCCAAAGATGTCTACGACGGTGTCAGTGGGGAGTCGGAAGGAGAATACGACAGAGTAGGGTTGTCCTACGTAGGCGTAGGGGAAGGTGTCTGGCCAGAAGCCGGGTCCGCTGAAGGAGTCAACCTGTGGGATGCAGGGCTGGCTGAGGCTGGTGCTCACACTCGTGAGTATGAGCAATGCGGAGAGAGCGGTGGTTGTGTATGATTTCATGTTGTGGGGGTTTTGGGTGGGTGTGGTGAGCCGGGAGCGGGATTCGAACCCGCGACCTGGTGATTACAAATCACCCGCTCTGCCGCTGAGCTATCCCGGCGGATCGGTTTGTTGGTCTTCTCTTCAGAGAAGTTACAACTTGCTTTGGGAAGGGAAAGTTCCCTGTGTGGTTGAAGGGGTTGTAGTGGGACGTGTTTGTTGCTGGAACCATTGGGTCCAGAGTGCGAGGATGAGGAGTAGCCAGAGTTTGGGTGCCAGCCATTTTTGGTTTTGGTAGAGGAGGTGGTCCCGGATCTGGCGGAGTGTTTTTTTATGGAGTGCCCAGGTTGTAGGCAGGATATCAATGAGTGCGAGCATGTCTTTCCATGTGGTTTGCAGCCAGGATTCGAGGGGTATGCCGAATCCCCATTTGGGCTGGTTGATGAGGGGTTTAGGCAGGTATTTGTGCAGGAGTTGGCGGAGGATGTATTTGAGGGTGTGTCCACGTTTTTTCCAGTGTGGAGGCAGTGCCATAGCAAAGGTTGCGGGGAGTGTGCCGTCTATGAAGGGGACGCGTGCTTCCAGGCTGTGCGCCATGGTGGCGCGGTCAATTTTTGCGAGGAGGTCGTCTTTGAGTGGGACGAGTGTTTCCCACCAGCTTTGTTGTTCTTCGGGTGTGGTGTTGAGGAGGAAGGGTGGGAGTGTGGGGAGGATGTGGGGGTTGAGGAGTTCCTGGGGGAGGATTGGTGTGGTTGTGAGTTCCTGCCATGTAAAGTAGCGTTGTTCAATGGCGTAGAGGTGGAGGGGGAGGAGCTGGGGGTTTGAGGGGAGTGGGAAGAGGTGTTTGAGCCGTTGCCAGTGTGTTTGGAGGTGTTTGGCGATGGGGATAGCGAGTTGCCAGAAGAGGCGTTGGGGAGGCTGGATGCGGTGAGCCCATCGGAAGGTTCCGTATCCCCAGAAGAGTTCGTCGCTGCCTTCTCCGGTGAGTACCATTTTGACCTGCTGGGCGGTGTATGCACTGAGTGTGAGGGTTGGGAGTAGGGAGGCGTCGGCGAGGGGTTCGCCGGTGATTTGTGGCAGGTGTGTGATCCAGGGTGTGAGTTCTTGGGCGTGGACGGGGAAGGTCTGGTGTTGGGTTTGTAGGAGGTGGGCGACGGTTTGTGCGCGTTGTTGTTCGTTGAATCCTGGGGATTGGATGGCGAGGGTGAAGGTTTTGGGCTGGATGCGGAGCTGGTGTGTGATGATGGCGGTGATGAGTGAGGAGTCTATGCCGCCGCTGAGGAAGATGCCGTAGGGGACGTCTGCGATGAGTCGTTTTTGGATTTGTTCTGTGAGGAGTTGTTCCAGGTAGTTGAGGATCTGGTGAGGCGAGAGTCGTGAGAGTTTTTTTCGGAGTTGTTGAGCGGTTTGGTAGAGGTTTTGGGGTGTCCACCAGCGTTCTATCCATAGTCGGAGTGTGCCGTGTTTGGAGAGTTGTGCGAGGAGGCAGGTGCCTGCAGGGAGTTTCCATACGTGGTTGAGGGGGGTGTAGGGTTCCGGGAAGAATCCGGTCATCAGGTAGGGTGTGAGGTGGTGGTGTGCGATGGTGGTTTGTTGTACGGGTTTGAAAGCCAGGAGTGCGGTGAGTGTGGAGGCGAAGAGCAGTGTGGATCCGTTAAACCAGAAGTAGAGGGGTTTGACGCCGAAGGGGTCGCGTGCTAAGAGCAGGGTCTGGTGGTTGCGCAGCCAGGCGGCGAGTGCGTACATTCCGTCGTAGGTGGGTAGTGCGCGTTGCTGGAGGTGCTGGATGGTTTCTGCGACGACTTCGGTGTCGGATTGGGTGCGCCATCCAGTGGGTGGTGTCCAGGATTTTTTGATTTCCTGGAAGTTGTACACTTCACCGTTGTAGACGAGGTAGGTGTTGTGGTTGTGTGTTGAGAAGGGCTGGTGTGCGCGGGGTTCGGGGTCGACGATAGCGAGGCGAGTGTGGATCAGGAAGACGGGGTAGTGGGGGTCGGTGTAGGTGCCGTGTGCGTCGGGTCCGCGGGGTTTGAGTCGGAGGATGGCTTCGTTAAGTTCGTGGGGATGGGGCTGGTAGTTGGCGCCCCCGGCGATGCCGCACATGGTGTTTGGGTGTTAGATGAGTGAGGGTGCGCCGGGTCGTCCGTGGCAGTGTTTGTATTTTTTTCCGCTTCCGCAGGGGCAGGGTTCGTTTTTTCCGATTTTGCGTCGTTTACGTCGGATGGGTGCGGTGGGCTGGATTTGGGATTGGGGTCCGGCGGTGACGAGTTGACGTTGTGGTGCTGGTCGTCGGCGTTGGGGTTCGCCGATGGGTATTCCGGGTGTGGGTCCGCGTCCTGTTCGGATGGGTTGTCGTGTTCCGATGCGCTGTCTGGGTGTTTCGGATAGGGGGAGGTCGGTGTGGTGGGGAGTGGTTCCGGGTTGTTCGGTGAGGATGGTTCCCCGGAAGAGGAAGCTGATGATGTCGCGGTTGAGCTGGTCCAGCATTTGTTCAAAGAGTTTGAAGGCTTCAAATTTGTAGACGAGGAGCGGGTCTTTTTGTTCGTAGACGGCGGATTGGACGGCTTGACGGAGGTAGTCCATTTCGCGGAGGTGGTGCATCCAGTGTTCGTCGATGAGTGCGAGGACGACGGCGCGTTCAAAGGTGTGGAAGATTTCGCGTCCCCGGGTTTGGTAGGCTTTTTCCAGGTCCATGATGCCGTGTACGATGCGGAATCCGTCGGTGAAAGGTACGATGACTTTTTTGATTTGTTCTCCGCGGGTTTCGTAGAGGTGCTGGATGGTGGGCCAGGCTTGTTGTGTCATGGTTTCCTGCTTGCGCTGGTAGACCTGTGTTGCGCGTTCGTAGATTCGTTGTGCGATTTCGTGGGGTTTGAGGTTCTGGAATTCTTCTTCGGAGACGGGGGGCTGGATAGAGAAGGTTCGGAGGACGTCCACGGTGAATCGTGTGTAGTTTTCTTCTTCTTTGGCGCGTTCGGCGATGGCGTGTGCGACGTCCTGGAAGGCGTGGTGGATGTCGATTGTGAGTCTATCGCCGAAGAGTGCGTGTCGTCGTCGTGCATAGATGGCTTCGCGTTGTGCGTTCATGACGTTGTCGTACTCTAAGAGTCGTTTACGGATTCCGAAGTTGTTTTCTTCTACTTTTTTCTGAGCGCGTTCAATGGCTTTGGTGATCCAGGGGTGCTGGAGTGGTTCGCCTTCCTGGTAGCCCATTTTATCCAGGAGTCTGGCGAGACGTTCGGATCCGAAGAGGCGCATGAGGTCGTCTTCTAGGGAGACGAAGAACTGGGAGGAGCCGGGGTCGCCCTGTCTGCCTGCGCGTCCGCGCAGTTGTCGGTCAATTCGTCGGGATTCGTGTCGTTCTGTACCGATGACGGCGAGTCCACCGAGTTCTGCGACGCCGGGTCCCAGTTTGATGTCGGTTCCGCGCCCAGCCATGTTGGTGGCGATGGTTACGGCGCCTTTTTGTCCTGCGCGTGCGATGATTTCGGCTTCTTTCTGGTGGTGTTTGGCGTTGAGTACGTGGTGTGGGATACCTTTTCGTTTGAGCATGCGGCTGAGGAGTTCGGAGACTTCTACGGAGGTGGTTCCGACGAGTACGGGTCGTCCCTGTTTGTGGAGTCGTTCAATTTCGGCGATGATGGCGTTGTATTTTTCGCGTTTGGTTTTGAAGACGAGGTCTTCTTTGTCTTCGCGGATACAGGGTTTGTGTGTAGGGATGACGACGACGTCCAGTTTGTAGATTTCCCAGAATTCTGTGGCTTCGGTTTCGGCGGTTCCGGTCATTCCAGCCAGTTTGTAGTACATCCGGAAGTAGTTCTGGAGTGTGATGGTGGCGTAGGTTTGTGTATCGGCTTCTACTTTGACGTTTTCTTTGGCTTCTATGGCTTGGTGGAGTCCTTCTGAGTATCGTCGTCCTTCTAAGATACGTCCTGTGTTTTCGTCCACGATTTTGACTTTGCCGTCCATGACGACGTAGTCCACGTCGCGTTCGTAGAGTGTGTAGGCGCGCAGTAGTTGTTGTAGGATGTGGAGTCGTTGAGCTTTGGTGGAGTAGTCCTGGAGGATTTTGTCTTTTCGTTTTTGTTTTTCTTCGGGGGGTATGTTGAGCTGGTCGATTTCTGCCAGTTGTGTTCCGAGGTCTGGCAGGATGAACATATCTGGGTCTTGTCCGGCTTTGGCGATGAGGTCAATGCCTTTGTCGGTGAGTTCTACGGAGTGGTTTTTTTCGTCTATGACGAAGTAGAGTTCTTCGTCTACTTTGGGCATTTCGCGTGCGTTGTCCTGGAGGTAGTAGTTTTCGGTTTTGTAGAGGAGGGTTTGTACGCCGGGTTCCTGGAGTAGTTTGAGGAAGGGTCGGTATTTGGGCAGTCCTCGTTTGAGTCTGAGCAGAGCCAGACCGGCTTCTTTTTCGTTATTTTCCTGGAGTTTTTCGCGAGCGGTTTTGAGGAGTTGCTGGGCGAGTTTCTTTTGGGCGTCCACGAGTTTTTCCACGAGGGGTTTGAGTTTGTAGTATTGTTCAATGTCGTCGGTTTTGCCTGTGGGTCCGGAGATGATGAGCGGTGTACGTGCGTCGTCGATGAGGATGGAGTCGATTTCGTCCACGATGGCGTAGTAGAGTTCTCGCTGGACGACTTCTTCTGGGGTGCGTGCCATGTTGTCGCGCAGGTAGTCGAATCCGAATTCGGAGGCGGTTCCGTAGGTGATGTCTGCCTCGTAGGCTTTTCGTCGTTCTGGAGAGGAGGGTGGGTGGATGTTGATGACGTCTACGGTGAGTCCGAGGAATTCGTAGATGGGTCCCATCCATTCGGCGTCTCGTCGTGCGAGGAAGTCGTTGACGGTGACGAGGTGTACGCCTTTACCGGCGAGTGCGTTGAGGTAGAGTGGCAGGGTTGCGACGAGGGTTTTGCCTTCGCCGGTTGCCATTTCAGCGATTTTGCCTTGGTGGAGGACGATGCCGCCCATGAGCTGGACGTCGTAGTGGATCATATCCCAGCGGATGGGGATGCCTGCGGCGGTCCATTGTGTTTTGTAGATGGCTTTATCTCCCTGGATCTGGATGTAGTCTTTGCGTGTTGCGAGTTCTCGGTCGTGGTTGGTGGCGGTTACGACGAGCTGGTCGTTTTGAGCGAAGCGTCGTGCGGTTTCTTTGACGACGGCGAAGGCTTCGGGGAGGAGTTCCCAGAGCACTTTATCCAGGATCTTTTTTTCCTGTTTTTTGAGCTGGTCCAGTTCTTCGTAGAGTTTTTCCATTTGGTGGACTGGCATATCGGGGTGGTTGGCTAAGGTGTTCTGGATTTCCTGGATGCGTTGTCGGACTTCCTGAGTAGCTTTTTGGATACGTGCTTTGAATTCCTGGGTTTTGGCACGGAGTTCGTCGTTGGATAGGTTGTGGAGTTGTTCGTAGATCTGGTTGATGCGTGCGACGATGGGTTTGAGTCGTCGGATTTCTCGGGTGTGCTTATCGGGGAAGATTTTTCGGAGTTGTTTTTTGAGTGTGGTGAGCATGGTTGTTCTGGATTTGTGGCGGGTTGTTCCTACATTTACAACGGATGGGTTTCCAAAAAAGTTTAGCGAGTTGGGGAAGAAGTTGTGGAGTGATGGTTGTGAAGGGCAGGGGTTATGTGGAGAATCCGCCGGTTCCGTATGATCGGTACTGGCTGGAGCTGGATTTGGATCCGGGTTTACGTGAGGAGTGGGAGGCGTTTTGTCGGACGCGTCAGATTTATGTAGATCGGTCGCGGGAAGTTGTGCATCGTGTTTCGTCTCCGGATCTGGGGATTGTGTATGCGTTGAATCCGTATCAGGGCTGTGAGCATGGTTGTGTGTATTGTTATGCGCGGGTGTATCATCAGTACTGGGGCTGGAGTGTGGGCTTGGATTTTGAGCAAAAGATTGTTGTGAAGCCGGATGCGCCACGGTTGGTGAAGCGCTTTTTGCTGCGTCAGCGAGAGAAGGTGCCCATTCATATGGGGACGGCGACGGATTGTTATCAGCCTGTAGAGCGGTTTTTTCGGTTGACGCGTCGGTTACTGGAGGTGTTTTTGACGTTTCGGTATCCGGTTCGGTTGATTACGAAGAATGCGTTGATTTGTCGGGATGTGGATTTGCTGGGTGAGCTGGCGCGTTGGGGTTTGGTGGAGGTGTTGATTACGGTGACGACTCTGGATGAGGGTGTTCGTCGTGTTCTGGAGCCGAGGACGGCGTCTGTGCGTCAGCGGTTGGAGGCGATTCGGGTGTTGTCGGGGAGAGGTGTGCCTGTGGGTGTGATGGTGGCGCCGGTGGTTCCGGGTTTAACGGATTGGGAGATTCCCCGGATTCTGGAGGCGGCGTATCGTGCGGGTGCGCGTCGTGCGTATTATACGGTGTTGCGTGTTCCGCCGGCGCTGGAGGGGTTATTTACGCGGTGGGCTGAGGAGCATTTTCCCGGGCGTGCGCGTCGGATTTTGAAGCTGGTACGAGCCTGTCATGGTGGTGGGTTAAGTGATTCGCGGTGGCATGTTCGGTTTCGGGGAACGGGTGCGTATGCGCGGATGATAGAGCGGTTGTTTACGGTTAGCTGGCGTCGTTTGGTGGGAGGTGAGGGGTTAGAGTCGCGGGCAGGGTAGGGATTGTTTGTAGATGCGTTGGGGGAGTTTGCCTGTGTAGATGATGCCGATTTCGGTGCCGCCGCGGTAGGTGGTTGCGGTTTTGAGTGTGCTGATGTTGAGGTCGTAGGCGATGCTGATTGTGAGTTGTTGGTAGTGGATTCGGAAGGTGGGGGTGATTGCGTCCTGCCATCGGTAGATGATTCCGGGGATGAGTGCGAGGTTGTGTTGTGGGCTTGCGATGTAGATCAGGTGGAGTTCTGCGAGGAGTTCTCGGGCTTTGCGCTGTGTGCTGAACATTGTGGATCCGCCGAGAGCGACTCGTGGTGAGAGTTTCCCTTCTGCGCCGAGGAGTGTTGTCCAGTGTGGTGCGATCTGGTTGTTGTTCTGGATGAAGGTTTCTCGGGGCTGGTTGAGGTGGTAGGCGCTGAGTCCGAGCCATGTTCGTAGTTCGTCGGTGAGTTGTGCGCTCCATGTGATGCCTGTGCCGAGGTCTAAGTAGGAGAGGGAGGATTGGCGTTGTAGTTCGCCTGAGGGGAGGTTGTTGTCGAAGGAGGTGCCTGTCCATTGCTGGTCAAAGGTGAGGTTGGTCCAGTTGAGGGCTCGGGATACGAATCCGGGTGCGAAGCCAATAGAGAGGATGTGCTGGTTGTTGAGTGGGACGTGTGCACTGAGGAACAGGTAGGTTTTGGTGGTTTGGAGTGGTGCTTGTCCGGCTTTGTCGTAGAGGAAGAGTGCGCCGAGGCTGAGGTAGGGGGAAGGTTTGGCGAGTGTGGTTTTGTTTTTGGCTGGGTGGATGATGATGTCTGCCCAGGTGGAGAGTGTGTTGTAGGGGATGGGTATGGCTTTCCATTGTTGTCGGAAGTTGGCGCCGATCCGCCAGGTTCCTTGGAAGGCGCCGGTGAGTGCGGGGTTGGTCCATAGTGGCGTCATGAAGAATTGGGACCAGTGCATATCTTGGGTGAGTGTAGTGGAGGGGAGGAGGGTGGAGAGGAAGAAGCAGATCAGGGTTAGTTTGAGTGGGTTTTGTGGCATGGTGGTTGGATTTGTGGGGTGGTGTGTATTGTTGGAACGGAGTTTGTTCGGGAATTTGTTTGTGTTTTTTGCGGTTGGTGTGGGGTAGCGCCTATGGTAGCGCCTAAGAGTTGTTGTCCTGTCTTTCAGCTTGTTCTGGTGGTTGGGGTTGTTGGAAATGTCGTTGTCGCCATTCTTTGGGAGGGATCCATTTTTTCATCCATGAGATGAGTTCCTGGATGCGTGCTGAGGTACGGATGGCGTAGGGTGCGTGGTGTACGCGAGAGCTGTTGGGCAGTCGGTTGAGTAGCCACTGGTAGGTGGGCAGGGAGAGTCGGTATCGTGAAGCGATGTCGTGCAGGTTGTAGACGGGGGCATTGGTTTCCTGCAGGATGAGGGTGAGGAGTCGTTGTGCTTCCTGGGGTTGTGCGAGCTGGTTTTGTCGTTGTTGAGCGTGGTTCAGCATGGTTTGGATGATGGAGGGTTCGTGTAGGGGTCCGATCCAGGTGGGGTAGATGGTTCGGAAAGGTCTGCCGCATGAGCAGTTTCCTGCGAATTCTGTGGCGTAGAGTCGGTCTAAGCAATAGGGGCAGTAGTGGATGATACCGAGGTTTTGACGGAGGTGTTGAGCGGTACGTGCGTGGGCTTTTTCCAGTTTGCCCATGACGCGATAGTAGTGTCGGTAGTGGAAGGCGATGTGTGGCTGGAAGATGTATTCCTGTTTTGCGGCGGTGAGTGCGATGGTGGCAATGAGGTTGCGCAGCCCGATTTCGTGGCGCATATCGGTTTTGATGGCGTGGATTCCGTATCGTCGGAGGGTGGCGTCGGGAGCGAATCCCATGAGTGCTTTTTGGTCGGTGGCGGTGATGGCGAGGTAGCCTGTTCGTTTGAGTGCTCGGGTTGCGCCTTCTATGAAGTAGATGGGAGATCCGAAGGGGTCGATGTCTATGAAGTGGAAGAATCCGGAGTGCTCGTAGAAGAAGACGTTGGCGTCTTTTTCAAAGACGAAGGCAAGGTTTTCCAGGTTGTTGAGTTTGACGTTTCGGTGGATCCAGTCGGTGGCTTCGTGGCTACGGTCTACGAGCCAGAGTGTATGGACTTTGCTGGTTTCGTTGGCGAGTCGGATGCCGCGCACGCCGGTTCCTGCGAGTGCGTCGCAGATGGTGAGCTGGTTTTCGGGGAGCGCTAAGAGGTAGAGGACGGAGAGGTCGCGGGAGAGTGCGGCGACGGGGTTGAAAAAGGCTTTTTTGTGGGAGTGGTCTTTGGGGAGGAGGATTTGGGTATTGCCTTCGGAGGTGAGGATTGCCTGGGTGCCGTGGATGGTGGTGGTTTGTGGCGGTTGTTGTTGTTTTGTGGATGGTGTCTGGTTGTTGTTGTGTTGTTTGGTCATGCTGGTCGGGTTTCTTAAGAGGAGTTATTGTTTTCAAGATAACAATGGAAGGGGTGTGTGGAGTTTTCGGGATTTGGGTTTGGGGTTTTGTTCGGAGCCCCTAATTTTTTTTGAGGAGAAGGTGTACGTGGAGGGATGGGCAAGGTGTTGTTGTTGTACGGGAGAAGGCTGGTTTGGGGTTGTGTTGTGGTGAGTGGGTTTGTGTTTTCTGTGGGTGTGCGTGGTGTTGGGTTTGGGTCTTATTTTCAATCTCAATCGGCGTCGCGCTGTATCTGGGTTACGGATTCGCTGTACATTCGGATTTATTCGGAGGAGTTAATAGAGGACATTGATGCGTACACGACGCGTGGTGCGGGTGCTTATAATCAGTGTACAGGTGTTCTGTACTTTAAGGTTCCGTCTGCTTCGCTTGAGTTCAAGAACAGGTTAATGGGTGAGCATTATCGTGAGCAGTACATGGAGACGGACAAGTATCCGTACATTACTTTTAAAGGTACGATGCGGTTGCCTGTGGATTGGGGGGTGGGCGGTCGTGTTCGTGTTGTGGTTCGTGGCACATTTACGATACATGGTGTGGCGCGGGAGCGGGTGCTTGAGGGCTGGGTTTGGCGTCATGGGGATGGGACGTGGAGTGGCAGTGCGGTTTTTTGGATTAAGCCTACGGATTATGGGATTCGTCAGCCGTCGCGGTTGGGGATTACGGCGGCGGATTCGGTACAGGTGACGGTGTATTTTCGGATGGTGCCTTATGAGGTGGGGGAGGGGGTTGAGGGTTCCGGGCAATGAGTGGGGTAAATCAGGGTTGTCATGGTGTGGCGTGTGTTTCGTCTGGTGCTGGTGGGGTTTGTGGTGGTGATGGGTGTGTTGTTGTGGAATTGTGAGGAGGAGGTGTTTGAACGGGAATATGCGGCGAGTACGCACAATTCTTCGGAAAGTCATAACTGGGGCTACAACTGTATGGAGTGTCATCGTCGTGGAGGTCCTGGAGAAGGCTGGTATACTGTGGCGGGTTCGGTTGCGGACACGAGTTTGCGTCATCCTCTGGGGAATGTTACGATTGAGTTGTGGGAGGAGGTGGGGGTAGGCGAGCCGGTTGCGGTGATAGAAGTGGATGCGCTTGGGAATTTTTACACGACGGAGCCTATAGACTGGAAGTTGGGTTTGGTGCCGGTTGTGGTCAGTTCGGATGGTCAGAAGCGGTTGGTCATGCCGTTTGCCACGCGGAATGGAGCGTGCAATTCCTGTCATTTTACGAATTGGGCGCCGCCCATCTGGAGTTTTCCATAAGAGGGAAGCAGTGTTAAGAGGGAAGCAGTGTTGTGTGAAATTGTGGTGGGATGTGGTGGAGGAAGTTGTTGGGAATTGGTCTGGTTGTTGTGGGTGTAGTGGCTGGGGTTTGTGCGCAGGATCTGGAAGAGCTTGTGGATATGCGGGTTGAGTCGTCGGAGGGGGTGTTGGCTGGTGAGGAGTCTGCCCCACCCTTTTTTGCGCAGTGGGGGCATATATTGCCGACGGTTCGTGTGCTGCCGAGGGGTATGCTGGATTTTCGGGTTGCGCATCATTTTGCGAAGTTGACGGGAGGGGTGCAGACCATGTTTGGTTTTGCGTTTGTGACGGATGCGCACATTGGGTTCTATTATGGGTTGACGGATCGGCTGACGTTGGGTGTGGGGTATTACAAGGGCTCGTGGGTTGCGCGTCGTTTGCTGGAGGGTCGGGTGAAGTATCAGGTGATGGTTCAGAGGGGAGGTGTGCCTGTCCATTTGACGGTGGTTGCGAATAGTGTGTATGTGGTTGGGAATCAGAGTCCGTATGCGCCTGCGGAGTTGACTTCGTTAGAGCGGTATTCGGGGATGGTGATGGTGCTGGTGGGACGGCGTATGGGCAAATTGACGGTACAGGTTTCTCCGTATGTGGTGTATCATCCGTTGGGTCCGCTGGCGCATAATGGAGTATACTGGGGTGGGGGTTTGACGGTTCGGTATCTGGTTGTTCCAATTGCGGCACTTGTTGTGGAAGGGGCATATACGGTGAATCCCGCGGAGCCGGGCTGGTATGTTGCGCCGGTTGCGGTGGGCTTAAGTATATTGACAGGGGGTCATGTGTTTTCGGTGCGGTTGGTGAACAGTCGGGGCTTGCTGGAGAACCAGTTTTTGCCGTTTACGATTGCGCGTCCGTGGTTGGGTGGGGTGCGGTTTGGGTTTACGATTACGCGGTATTTTGGGTTGGGGGTTTGAGGGTTGGCTTGGGCTGGGTGTAAGTGGCTGTCGTGCAGGGAGTTGTGGCGGGCAG
>JALWYU010000093.1 GCA_026992635.1 Bacteroidota bacterium
CCTTGAAAAACCACGCACACTACAACAACCGCTCACGAATCCACGAGGCATACCTCTGCTCCATTGTCGCCAGCGTATAGCCCTCACGCACTAACTGCGCCCGTGCAGCACGCGCACTGGTTTTTGCCTCCCGAAGAACATGCTGGATTTGGACTACATATTCCTGGGGCGTCCGCCGACGAACCAAAAACACGCCGGACAACCGATCTGCCCAATCCACGAGCTCACCCACAGAGGGCGCCACTACTGGCACACCCATCGCCAATGCCTCTAAAACCACTAAAGGCACACCCTCTATCATAGAAGTGTTCACCAGCACATCCATCACGCCATAATACTCGCGAATCTTCGCATACGGAACATCCTCCACCCACACAAACACCGGACGAACCGAACTCCTTGCCAGCGCCTCCTTAAACCGACGCCTGTACTCCTCCGTTTGCCGACTGGCAACCATCAGAAACCACACATCCTCCCGTAGCCCATACATCCGTTCCGCAACCCGTAAAAACAATAACGGATCCTTTTCCGGAGCACATCGCCCTACAAACCCGATTACAGGCGCAGAGTTGGGAATACCCATCTCCTCCCGAAGACGAGCGCGCTCCTCAGGCAAAACCGGGATAAATCGCTCCAGATCAATCCCATTGGGAATCACGACAATCTTCTCCGGCGCAATACCCATTGCCCGCAACCTCCGCGCAATATGATGCCCAACACAAATGTGATAATCACACCACTTTCCGTACTTCCTCGTCAAACGCATCCACCGCCCATACACATTATGCAAAACCTGAACGGTCCGAACATCCGAACCACGACGCTTGACTACGGGCAGCCACCGGTAACCCTGTTCAGTCCCCGAAAGCCAGTACGCCCCAGCACGATGCACATCCATCAAATGAAGCAACAATTCCGTCAGCGCCTCCTCCGAAGGACGCCAGAACACCCCCTCCACATAGTAGTTCAAATGGTAAACCTTTGCCCCTGTTTCCTCAAACCAGGCAGTCCCTGTATTCCATTCGGGCGCACCCTCACACGTCCCCACATACCATTCTACGTCCTGAGCCGATGCCTTCAAAATCTGATACATGACACGCTCCGCACCACCATAAACGATCCAGGGCAACACCATCAGCATAGCCGGGCTGCGACGACAACCACCCCTGTACCGCTCCATCCGCTCCCGCGTTAAATTCACGTACTTGCGTGCATAACGCACACCACGCAACCGGCTGACGACACCACCACCCGACAGCTGCACCACCACCCGACGAGCATCCATCTCTTTTTGCACGGACTGACCCTCTGCTCGCTCTGCACCCAAATCCCTCCTGTCTGTACGCCACACATACAGAACCTCTGGAATGCAAAAGCCCGACCAGCCCGCCTCTACAGCCCACGCCAGCCAATTGGCATACTGTTGCCAGTCCGATAAAGGCAACGACCCGCCCCCACAACCCTCCCTTTCTTTTTTAGGACGCGCCCGACCTGCCGACCACACTTCCTTCCGAAAAACCGCAAAGGGCGGAATTCGCTCGCCCCGAACAACCGCCAGGTCATCCCCCGGCGAAAACTCCAGCACCTCTTCCTCGGTAGACGACCCACCCCGGCGGCGCACACCCCACGAATACACAAACCCCACGGCAGGCAATGCTTCCAGCACCAGCAAAGCTTTCTCCAAATAAGTTGGCGATAACTCCACACACGCCTCCACCCAGCAGATGTATCTACCCTGGGCATGCGCGATTGCCCAGTCCAGCAATGCCGCACGCTCAACATCGCGTACAGTAAGAATGCGCACACGCTCCTTGCCTTTGGTAAACCTGGATAACGCCTCCAGATCCATAGCCCTATTGGCAGTATCCACCACAATGAGCAGCTCCCAATCACTCAGCGTCTGACGAGCAAGCGTCTGGAATAACGGCGCTCCCCCGCCATTGAGCACAATCACCGAGACCAGCGGCAACGCCTCGGGATGACGAACCTCCTCCTCAGGAATCGTCTGAACTTTCGTCAACCAGCGACTCTGAACACGAACCAGCCAGTGAAGCGTCCGCCAATAAACCCGACGTAACCTGCGGCGAACACCTGCGGGCATCGGCAACCGCACAACCCAGTTGCGCAAACCAATGAGCCAGTCCAGTCCCTTCAGGTGGGGTGAGCCATCCGCCACCATTGCGTCCAATCCCCGGTTTCACATTCCCAAAACTGACGAACCGTTTCCCTGCCACCTTCCGTTCTGCTATACAAAGCCAGAACACAGAACCTGCACCAAAAAGTTCATCATGAACAAAAATTGACGACCTGTCTGGCACGAAATTTGCTCTACCACATCACGACAATTTCAACGAATTCAACGAAACCCCACAGAACCTTTTGCAAATCTGAGAAGGATGCGCTCCGAACAGCCCTTTTTGCCTTCACTCGGTGTTCCTATTGCTGTAACGCTTGGATGGTTGTTGCTGTCACCCAATGGCTTCGCACAGGAATTAACTCCCTTTGACGCACTCCTGTGGAGTATTCATCCGGGATGGTCCACCGCACAGAGCACTGCTCTGAGTCAAAGCGCCAGTGCCGCCGGGATGGAGGCTTCCGCCGTACTACGCAACCCTGCTGGCATAGCTCTCTACGAAGGCTACGACATCGGATTCACCACTCTACTTTCAGGTACCCAGTCCACCATCTACTACCTGAGCAAAAAGAACGCTCGCTCCTTCTATAACTTCGGCTTGACCAACATCCATATCGTGTCAGGTTCCCAGCTCCAGAACTACAAAGGCGAACCACGCACCGAAGGATGGAACCGCTTTGCCTGGTCCATGGGTATGCACCGGCTCACCGACTGGAACTTCCAGTTACCTTTCTCAGGACAAACCGATTCCTTCACAATCCTGAAATATTTCTGGACGCGCGCAGAGGGGCACCGCCCCAACATGCTGAATCCGTTTGATGCCGATCTCGCTTACAAAACAGGGTTGCTCACACCTGTGGACTCCGACTCCACACGATACACCTATCCATTCATGCCGGGCATGCCACTTACCCACCAGGGTAACTTCACTTTCAGGGGTTCCCTCTCGGAAGCCTATATAGTTCTTGCCGGCGGATATGAAGACAAGCTGTATCTGGGCGTATCCATTGACGTGCCCTTCATCAACTATCGCCAGCAGTTCTTCCTGAAAGAGACGGATCTCAACGATACTGTTCCGGAATTTGCCGCCTGGTCTTACCAGACACAGCGAACCACCAGTGGTTGGGGTGCGGGCTTGCGACTCGGCTTGCTGTATCAGTTACCGATTCCCGTGCGATTGGGCTTTTTCCTGGAATCGCCTCGTTTCCTGTTCCTGCGCGATCAATTTCAGGCTTCACTGAGTGTTGAATCCGATTCCTCAGGCGAGCGCACCGCCGCTTCCCCGGAGCAACGCACCCGCCTGAGATTCGTAACGCCCTGGCGAACAGGTATCAACCTTGCGATAGTTTTTCAACCGGGAACCTTCGTCAGTGCCCAGTACACATTTACCGACTACCGAACAATGTATTTCTCTTCCGTAGACAATGCCCAAACCCTGCCCACTCTGATCCAGACCAACGACCAGATCGTCCAGACTATGAATGTTAGCCATTCACTACGTGCGGGCTTCAGCCTTACGCTGGACTGGTTCCGAATCTTTGGTGGTGGCGGAATCATGACCAGTCCCTTAAACAGCCAACAGGGATGGACACGCCTCCTGGTATCCGGTGGAATCGGCGTTATAGAAGACGATTTCTATCTGGACTTTGGCGTAGTCTGGACACAATGGCAGTTTTTCCTGGCACCCTATCCGGAAGACGCTACACCCCCACCACTCACTGTCAATCAGACACGCTTAGCCGTCCTGATTACCTTCGGCTGGATAGCAGACTGACAACAGGCCGTTATCCCACCTGCCCTTGTTTGTTTTGCAAATTGCCCCTACCTTATTCGCGTAGGGAAGGGAAAAGATTGGAAGTGGCATTCACCAACCCTCCGAGAAAGAAAGACAGACAGACTGCATCCAACTGCATTGGGACAGAACAAGTGACCTGCCCGTAAAACCCACATTTCCATGCGTTCCCTTGCCAACAGCCTGCAAGCGCTGGCATTCGCCACAGCAATTCCGCTTTCTTTTGGGTTTCAACCACTCCAAAACCCTCTGCCCCGAAAAACATTCATTGAACCCCACGCACTGGACATCAACCCTTACCAACAACAAAGACTGGCGCGCCAGCCCTACTGGAAACAGTTCTTAGCCCAACACCCCGGTTGGATAGCACACTTTGACGAGCGTACTGGCTTGCCCCACCGGGCATACGGACCGCCTGCTCCCCTGCCCCCCGGAAACTCCCTCGCTGAACGCTGCATCCGTTTTCTGGAGGAAAACGGTATCTTACCGCCTGCTCGCGCCAGACAACTGCGCCACATCCGAACAACGCATACTGAGTGGGCAATTTACGTGGAGTTCATCCAGGAAGTGAACAACCGGGAAGTATTCTTTTCACGGGTGACATTTCGGCTGCAACCCCAAACGGAAAAGGTGTTTATGTTTGGTGTGGACGTGTATCCCATACCAGAACAGGATGTGACGGTGGTGGATTCCTCAACCGTAGTTCAACATCTGATGCACTGGGGAACACAGCATGGACTGTACTGGGACAGCATCGTGGTGAACAGGGAATGGAAATGGCTTGCCGACCCGGAAAAAGATCGGTACGTAATACGCCCCGTAATGGAAGTACACATGTGGGGTAAAACTTCCAGTGGTTTACCCGCACCCTATTGGGGACTCGTCCATGCCGAAACGGGTGAACCCTTGTATCTACAACCACGGATTTTTTTTGTACAACCACCGCAGGTCTCTATCCGTGCCTTAGCTTACGAACGCTCTCCTCTGACACCACAAATGCTCACACCACTCAAGTATGCATACCTTATGACGGCAAGCAACTGGCCCACTCCCCAGTGGCAAACGGATTCTTCCGGCTTTGCCGTATTATCGGGTTTTCCAGTTCCAAATTTATTGCGTGTACCCTTATACGGTCAGTATGCGCAGGTTTACGACTATCCCACCAGCACAATCCCATACCTGGATTTCTGGATCAGTGATACCACAAACCCATATTCTTTTTGGCTTAGTACTACTTTCGTTCCTATTCGTTACCAAAACGTATACGTCCACATGAATATTATTCACCAAAAATTAAAAGAAGTCCTGTCAGCATTCCCACTGCTGGATACCTCATTCCCTGCTTATGTAGATGATACCATCGTGCCCTGTAATGCCTTCTTTAGCGGACTCGCAATCCATTTTATGGAAGAAGGTTTTGGTTGCTATAGCTTCGCAAAATTTGCTGATGTGGTCTACCACGAATATGGACACGCCATCAATGAGTACGTGTACTGGTGGCTGGGTACCTCCTTCCAGAACTCAGCACTTCATGAAGGGTATGCCGACGTCTGGGCAATCGGAATTATGAACTATCCCATACTGGGTCATGGCTTTATCCAATCCGATACAACTTCTTACATTCGCCGATATGACCAGGAGCCCAAAGTATACCCTGACGACGTTGTGGGCGAACCCCATGCCACTGGCGAAATCATTGCTGGCGCCTGGTGGGACGTAGCACAAAACATCGGCAATGCAGACACCATGATGAAGATTTTTGGACGACACTACTATGGAACGCCTAATGGACCAGACGGATCGGAAGGACAGGTCTTCCAGGACGCCCTCCTAGAAGCACTGATTGCCGACGACAATGACGCGGACCTGTCCAACGGCACACCACATTACAACGAAATTGTATGTGCCTTTTTCCGGCATGGCATCCTCTTACCTGGTCAGTATCTGATAGATCCTGCGCTGGCGGTTTATCCGGTGGACACGGCACCTGCCAATCAACCTGTTGTGTTGCGCGTACGTACGGCGGTTGCCAATCCGCCAGTCTCACAGTCCGTAACCCTTTACTGGCGCGAACTGGGAAGCAATACACCCTGGAATGCGATGCCCATGACACGCGTACAGGGCGACTCCTTCATCGCTACATTACCTGGCTTTCCAGAAGGGACAATCATTGTTTACTGGTTTGTGGACTCCCAGATGTGCAATTCCTGGCGGACGCTCCCTCGCGAGATGGCACCCACTCCGCCATCCAACATACCGTTCTATACGCTCATTGGGTATCAGCTCTACGCCCAACACACCTTAGACGATCCATCCGGCTGGCAAATCGGCGATCCCACTGATAACGCCACCACCGGCATCTGGGAAATTGGACAGCCTATTCCCAGCTATCTGGATCCCAACAATCCGGCAACGATTGTCCAACCCGGCTTTGACCATACTGGTAACAACCAGTGTGCGTTCACAGGCAATGCAGGTCCGGGCGACGCACCCGGTACCAACGATATAGACGATGGCAAAACCACCCTTTATTCACCCGCCTTTGACCTATCCAGCTACCAGGACCCCGTATTCACCTATTGGCGATGGTACTCCAACGAAATGGGATTGAACCCCCGTCAGGATGTATGGCGTGTGGAAATCACCTTAGATGGAGGAAATACCTGGCAACCCGTTGAGAGCACGACAATACCTGACCGTGCATGGCGCCGTATGGTGGTGCGCGTCCAGGATTATGGAACACCGACGGGATTGGTCCGCCTGCGATTCATTGCTGAGGATGCTCCTCCCCCATCCTTGGTAGAAGCCGCCGTGGACGACCTATTCCTGTACGCACGCAGTGCCCCCGAAGACACCACTACGACACCAACCGCTGTCCAGCACTTAGCACCGGGCGACCACCACCTGTACCTGGTCTGGCAGACGGACAAAGTATGGATTGGCTGCCCTCAGGGTTGCCCCCAGATTCGGCAGGTGTGGCTCGTAGATGGAATGGGTCGCCAGTGGCGTAACCACCCAACTCCCAACACAGGACTGACAGCCACTCGGACATCCTATGTGCTGGATACGGGTCCTCTGCCCACCGGTATCTACTATGTGTTCATGGAGTTTTCGGACGGGTCTGTACACGCCTATCCACTGTTTGTTCATCTGGGTAGAGGCACAACCCATTAGCCCACGCGTTTTATTCCCGCTCGCCATTCCATGTCCCTGCACTACACATGAACAAACCCATTCACACAGCCAGTTTCTGGAAACCTTTTGTTGATCGGTTGCTTAGATGGTATCGTCAACATGGCAGGCATGATCTGCCGTTTCGTCAGACACGGGATCCTTATCAGCGGTGGCTGGCAGAGGTCCTGCTCCAGCAAACCCGAATAGAGCAGGGACTCAAATACTGGCACGCCTGCCTGAAGGCATTTCCCACCATAGAAGCACTGGTCAGAGCAGGACGAGAACGCCTCTTCCAGGTGTGTGCCGGAATTGGCTATTACCGTCGGCTCTCCCTGTTTTTTGATGCTGCCTCGCAGGTCGTGAAGCAAGGCACTCAGTTTCCCACAACCTATGAGGAATGGCGGGCACTTCCAGGTGTTGGGAATTATATGGCGGCGATCTTGGCGGCAACCCTGCACGATGAACCCTACCTGCCCCTAGATGGAAATGTTCGCCGGGTCGCCGCACGCCTCTTAGCCTACTCCAAAAACGTGTACACACGTCGGGCAGAAAAAGAATTTGAACAATTGGGAAAACTGTTTTTTCAGTTTGCTCGTCCCTCCCAAATCGTGGAAGCATTCATTGATTTGGGAGCACTGGTTTGCCGACCACGAAATGCACAGTGCCGCGTTTGTCCGCTCATGAATGCCTGCCAGGCACATCGCCAGGGTATCCAGGCACAGTTACCAGTACGACGTACAATTTCCCGCCAGAAAGTTCAATTGCACCTGGCGTTCTGCCATGATGAACAGCGTTTTCTGGTCGTCCAGTACCGGGAGGACGAGCTCTGGGCGGGCTTATGGGGTTTGCCCTTCATAGAAGAACTCCCCAGTAGGCAGGGGCGCCCCTGGATGCGTGTACGCTTTGATCATTTGTTGACGCATCGGCATGTGATCTTTGATGTACAGTGGCTTCAAATGCCCTCAGCAATCCTGGAGTCCCTTACTCGGGCTATGCGAACAAAAGTGCAGCGGGCGGTGCAACTCGTAAATCTGCGACCCAAATACTCACGGGATGCTGACCTTCCGGGTATGCCCGCATGGATGCACCGCGTGTTGGCGTATCTTTCTCAGGCAAAGGATTTTCATGCTCTTTTTCGGGTTGGCTGACTTTTTGTTTGGCAAGTTGTGCATATGTTATGGTTGGGTTCGGGTGTAGGGAACCCGGTGCAAATCCGGGGCTGTCCCCGCAGCCGTGAGCCCCACAGCGGCATATCCAGCACATGCCACTGCCCTCTTTACCGAGGGTGGGAAGGCAGGATATGCCTGGGGTGAGCCGGAAGACCTGCCCGAACCGTCTGGTATTTTCCGGCGGGGGTTCCGGAAAATACCTAGGGGAAAACGCCAAGAGACAACTTCCAAAACACAACGTGCCATGCTGAAGTCTATCTTGCAAAAGAGCCTGTACTGGTGTGGTTGGCTGGGTTTTGCTGGTGGATTCGTTGCGTTCAGCCAGTCCGTGGAATTGCTTCGCGTATTCGTATTGAACGAGGGCAGGTACGACTACTGGACACAAACGCAGGTTGTGCCCGTTACCTTAGGCGTGATTGACCTTCAAACGGGTACTTACACAGTCTTTGACACCATTGAAGGTGCGCGCTTTGGCGTAGACCTGGAAATTGATAGTGGTTACCTGTACGTAACCGCAGATTCTTACCTGCTCAAATACGACCTGCAGACACTGGAACGCGTCGCCCAAGCCAAAGCGCCAGGCTTGCGACATTTAACCATTCATGGCGACAGGATCTATGTAGCACGGGGTGATATCGGTTGTTGTAATTCCTATCTTCAGGTGTACGACAAGCGGGACCTCTCCTTAATCATGGAACTGGATACGGCTTCTACACTCCTGAAATGGAGCACAGAGGATGTACTGGTGCTGAATGACACGCTTTATCTGATTGCCAACAATGCGTTTGTATGGGGTCAGCAGGTGGGGTATCTGGTTCGGGCTCCTATCAACAACCTGCAAGCAATGGACACATTCTCTCTGCAATCCAATGGATTAAACCCGGAGGCTCTGATGACCGATGGCATATACCTTTATACCCTCAACAACAACGATTTTACCTTTGCCTCCATCTCCCGGTACGCACCTAATGTCGCCGACAATAGCCCCACAAAAGTTACCACAGTATCGTTGCCAGTCGTCTCAGGGTGTAAGGGCGCTGTCCTGGCATGGAATACCATCTACTATCAACCGTACTATGCCGACCTGGGCGTAGATACCATCTGGGGAGATGAAGTGCCCTTTGTGGATATGGTACGCTTTTCAACTGCCAATATGGTTGTCCTGGACACGTTGCCTGTCAATCGCGCTACGCTCTACCAGTTCCACTTTGAACCATTGAATGGGCAAATCTGGGTTACAGAAACCGATTTCGTCAACTGGGGACTGATCCTGGTCTTTGACTCATTGATGCAACTGGTGGATGCCTATCCGGCAGGCATTGGTGCCGGTGCCTTAGCCTTTGAATATGGTGTACGGACGGTTTCCGGCACGCCGACTGTTCATACCGGTTCCTCTCCGACAATTCAGGTGATTCAGCCGGGACCCACAGTCTATCTGCGCTGGCACTCGCGCGAACAGCCGGAAATCGTTATGGTGCACGTAATGGATGTGCATGGTCGGGTGGTGCAGCGCGTAGTTTGGCGGGTTGCCCACCAGCCCATCTTGGCAATTTCGCTACCCTCAGGGTGGTATTCCTTAGTGGTTACGGATTTGACGGGCTCGGTGCTTTACCGTACGCCAGTCTGGATTGTCCGGTAAACAACCAGCACTGGTTAGGGACGAGACGGGGGCTGGGGAGGGGTGATTTCTGCTGGTCGTATCCCCTACCTGTATCAGTGCTGACTTTTTGTCGGTGCGCAATGCCAAAAAGTCGTATATAGAGGAGTGGTACGATTTTTGCATGCAGTCTAAGCAGAAACCATCCACTGCTTTTACCTCCCAAAGTCCTCACTGAAAATCCGGCATCCATGGCAGAAAACAAAAAAAGCGGCGGGAAAATTATTGGTATTGACCTGGGGACAACCAACTCGGTCGTGGCAGTCGTGCTGGGCGGAAATCCAACGGTCATTCCCAATGATGAAGGACGAAATGTTACGCCTTCCGTCGTGGCGTTTATGGAAAATGGCGAGATCAAGGTGGGGGACCCTGCCAAGCGCCAGGCAATCCTGAACCCCGAAAACACGATTTTCTCCATTAAACGCTTTATGGGTCGGCGCTACAGCGAAGTTCAGGATGAAATCAAACGCGTGCCCTACAAAGTGGTTCAGGGTCCCAACGACACAGTTCTGGTAGAGGTTCGCGGTAAACGTTATACCCCCCAGCAAATCTCCGCGTTCATTCTGCAGAAGCTCAAGCGCGTTGCCGAAGAGTATTTGGGGCACGAAGTGACCGAAGCCGTCATTACGGTGCCTGCTTATTTTGACGACTCCCAGCGAAAAGCAACAAAAGAAGCCGGGGAAATCGCTGGACTGACCGTTCGCCGAATCCTCAATGAGCCCACCGCCGCCGCCCTTGCATACGGTCTGGACAAAAAGGGGAAAGAATTGAAAGTTGCTGTTTACGACCTGGGGGGCGGAACCTTTGACGTCTCCATCTTAGAAATTGGCGAAGGCGTCTACGAAGTCAAAGCCACTCATGGCGATACCCACTTGGGCGGCGACGATTTTGATAACGAAATCATCAACTGGCTGGCAGAAGAATTCCTCAAAGAAGAAGGGATTGACCTGCGCAAGGACCCAATGGCTATGCAACGCCTGAAAGAAGCCGCCGAAAAAGCCAAAATTGAACTTTCCTCCAGCTATGAAACGGAAATCAATCTGCCCTATATCACTGCGAAAGATGGCGTGCCCAAACACTTGGTGCGCAAATTGACACGCGCCCAGTTTGAACGAATGATTGACCCCTATATCAAACGAACCTTAGAGTCGGCACGCATCGCCTTAGAAAAAGCCAAGTTGCGTCCCGAAGATATTGACGAAGTGGTTCTGGTCGGCGGATCCACACGCATTCCGGCAGTCCAGAAAGCCGTTGAAGACTTCTTCGGTAAGAAACCCCACAAAGGGATCAACCCCGATGAAGTAGTGGCGGTAGGTGCGGCGATTCAGGCGAGTGTCCTGGCAGGCGAAATGAAGGACATCCTCCTCCTGGACGTTACACCCCTTTCGCTGGGTGTGGAAACTTACGGGGGCGTCTTTCACGTCCTGATCCCTGCCGGCACGACCATCCCCACACGCAAGACCGAAATCTTCACCACTGCCGCCGACAACCAGACAACCGTGGAAATCCACGTGCTGCAAGGTGAGCGAGCAGTCGCCCGCGAAAACCGCAGTCTGGGCAGATTTTACTTAGAAGGGATTCCACCTGCCCCACGGGGCGTCCCCCAAATTGAAGTAACCTTTGATATTGACGCCAACGGAATCCTGCACGTGACTGCCCGCGATAAAGCCACAGGCAAAGAAAAATCCATCCGTATAGAAGGCTCTACCGGTCTATCTAAGGAAGAAATTGAACGGATGAAAGCCGAAGCCCAAAAATACGCGGAACAAGACCGGAAATTCCGCGAAAAAGTAGAAAAACTAAACCGGGCAGACCAGCTGATCTACACCACCGAAAAACAACTCCAGGAACTGGGCTCCAAGCTGCGCGCGGAACAACGGGAACGCCTCCAAAAACTCCTGCACGAACTCAAAGAAGCCCACAAGAAAGAAGACCTGGAGGCAATAGACCGGCTGATGAACGAGTTGACCCGCGCCTGGCAGGAGGTCTCCGCCACGCTCTACCAGGAAGCCTCGGCGAGCAGTACCGGGACAACAACAGGTACGAGTACAAGTACGACCACGACAACAAGCGGTGGCGAGGTGCGCGACGTGGAATACGAAGAAGTCAAAGAAGAGGAACGAGGAGAAGAGAAGAAATAGGAAGAGAGGTTTTGGTCGCTGTGGCGTTCGGCGCTGGCTTGCAGGGAGTTATGGCGGGCCCCGGCGGGGCCCGCCATAACTCCCTGCAAGCCAGCGCCGAACGCCACAGC
>JALWYU010000094.1 GCA_026992635.1 Bacteroidota bacterium
CAACCAAGCCTATCCAAACCACTCCAATTCCCACCCACCCCCACTTCCTTACCTTAGTGTCGTCCACCGCCAAACGGGTTTTCTTTCTCCTGGTAATTGGCGGGCACCCGAAAGAGTTCCCCGGCAACCCGCGTACGCTCCACCGCCACTACATTTGCAACTGATTGACCACCAAAAAGCCTGGTCTCTGTCCGAATCGCCTCCCCATACGCACGGGCAATTCCATCCATGTAGTCCAGCACTTCTTTTATTAATTCCTTAGAGCGACCCGCCGATGCAAATACTTTCCGCAATACTTGCCGGTACTGGCGCATCGCCTCCGTCAGTGCTTCCCAGTCCCTGACCATCCATTGCGTTGCAGGCACTCTCATCCTGCCCATCATTTTCATATAGACGATGACCTTGTGTGCCCGATATCCCCGGATCGTCTGGTATTCATCGGTGGGCTGAACCACGGTCGTATCCACGTGGCATTCAGTGCCCTGCGTGTCGCACTCCACGAACGTCCAGAACATACCCATTACGAGCCACTGGGGCGACAACATCATATACTGCTTGCGATCAGGGAAAAGCCGCAGGAACACCGCCGAATCCCCTTCCACCTTGATAATGGTGATCCCATCCTTGTTCTCAATGCGAATGGCGTCTTCCGTGATGTAGACCACCTCTTTTTGTTCCTGGCTTGCGTGCCCCCATCCACCGGTCTGCCGGACGACCTTCTCAATTTTCCAGGCGGGAACACTCGTCTGTGCCACCAGCGAACAAATAGCGGGGACGGCACCCACCGCAAGAACAAAGACGCGACGGAGCACCGCCCCCCACTTTACCACCCGCTTTTTGTTTCCTGTCGCAGTCATGATGCCGTCGTCTTCAGTATTCTGCCACGATCAGTTTTCGTGTCTGGATGCGCCCGCCCTTCTTCAATTCCAGCAGGTAGAAGCCCGGCACCAGCCTCAGCACTTCCTCGCCTCTATTCAGCACTCTCTCCTCTATGGTCTGACCCGTAAGGGTGTATACCCGCAGGTGAACACCTTCCTCCAGCGGTACAACCCGCAAAGCACCGCCCTGCAGCACGATATACGCCAGGTCTGTGTTCACGACCGACTGTGCCAGACCCGCCGGTCCACCACCGCCAGTTCCCCCTCCGTTGGACACCCACGTGGGCGGACAATCCACAGAATCCAGCACCATATACTGGTCAATCTGAGTAAAATAGAGAGTATCGGGCTTCAGGTTGGCGACACTGTCTTGAAGGGTCACGTTGACAAGTGTGATAGTGGGGGGTTGTCCAGATTCGGAGGTATCAGTTCCTGTCCATGGACAGCCATTCATTTCACCATACAGATTGGTCTTTATGATCACAAGCCTGCCATTGGCATCGCGGGCAACCATTGCCAGCCCCGAATCACGGGTCAGAATTACCTGGGCAGGATTCTGCCACAGTCCGCCGTTTTGGGCACCCACCACAGGAATGACATTGTTCACAAGCGAGCCCGTAGTTCGGTCAAAGTAGAAAAGCCCTGTCTCTGCTCTGGCACGTGAAACAATGGGAATCACCACATAATTGCGGAAGATAACGGGTCTGGCAGGCACTCCACCCCATCCTATGCCATCCTGTGCCACCAGTCCACCGTTCTCATCAAATACCAACACTGCAAAAGGATTCCACCCTGAAAGTGCCACCCAGATGTAACCGGTCTGCGAGTCCTGGATGATCTTCCCATCCGATTCATGTGTTACCTGCCGCACCCACTTAATGTTCAATGTCTGCGGGTCAATTTTCATTATGATACGGTCTCTGAGGTTGCCACGCCATGTAACCAGAATGTCGCCATCACGTGCCAGTGCAATATCACCATCACCATACATGTTCCTGTCAAAATCAATCAACAAATGAATGGGTTCGCCAAGTGTATCCAGGATAAGCAGGGCTTTGGTGAAGCCGCCAGCAGAAACCGTGTAAACATCAGTTACTGCATAAATGCGCTGATGTTCCGGAATATACCGAATTGCATGGAACCTTAAATACCGATTGGTGGGCAGGTAGAGATACTTCCTGATCCAGAGCGTATCAATGCCAGAAGGTGTTACCTTACCTGCCGCCACATCACCGTTAGACTTGTGGACGGCGAACCACCAGTTACCATTGAAAGTATGAATGGCATCGCCACTGCCTACGATGTTGCGAACCCTGTACAGTTCAAGGAATTTGCCTGTGGTATCTGCCTTTGCGAAGTATGAGCCACCATTGAGCCAGTAAGTGCCATCAGACAATTGCGTAATGGAACCGGGGTCCACGCTGTAACTGGTGGTTGCCGCACAGTACCGGGCAAAAGTGATCACCGAGTCCTGCGCCCGTGCCGAAACCATCAATGCCAGCCCCACCATGCCTGCAACCAGCCCTGTGACAACCCTCCGTCTCATGTTTCCAGGATTTGCGTACTTAACCTGTTGCATGGTCTCAGGATTTGAAGTGAACTGGCATGAAATTTTTGCAGTCGCCCACCGGTATGGACCACAAGGAGAGCTCCCCGAGACCCAGAAACCGGGCACGTCGCCACCGCCTCCACAGTAATACGCATGCACCTGCAACACCATTCCTCTGGACCGGCGTAATTTCCACATCTCCAAGCCACCGAAACATCTGCTTGTATCCAGTATGGATTTGCAACCTTTCCTTTTGCCAGTAGAGGTTAAAGCGGCTCTCCCCTTGTCTGCCGTCCTCACTGAAGTGAATTGCCTCTGTTCCCAGCCCGACGTTGCACAACCCCCTCTTATTCCATGACTTCTCTGCAAGACAGTTCCAGACACGCATCCCACAGCGCCCAACAAAATCGGCTGCGCATTCCTGGACGCCCCATGAAGTGCAGTAGCCGACAGCCACACCCGCTCCAGAACAAACGACAGGCCATCCCACAACAAAGACCTGCACCCGTTCTGACCCACCTCCCGCATCTCCGTCACCTTTCAGACCAAACCACTTTTTCCATCCACCGATACCCATCCCCCTCCACCTCAAGAATGTAAACGCCTGCAGGCAGACCTTCCAGGGCAACCCTGTACATGTGCACCGGTACCGCAAACCGCGCCTCCTTCAGCACAGCGCCCGTCAGCGTATAGAGGCGCACAGCACACACGCCAGCATCCAGACACACAACCTGCAGCCAGCCATCCCGATTCACAATCCGGCACAGTGCTGACCGGCTATCGGACTGAGTGAGCGCCGTCGGTCCGCCACCACCACCGCCCGTCGTATCCTGCTGACACAGATCCTGCAACCCCGTATCGGCAACCACCATAATGGGCGCACTGATTGGTGTGGCTGAGCCCGCCGGCACCTGCACCACCGAAAAGGTATCCGAAGTGGTGAGACCGGGTGTGATGACATTAAACTGTGGCGGGATATCCCATGCGCAGCAGGTGACGCCCGTCGTGTCCACACGAAGGAGTGTGCCCTCAAAGGGGAGTTCACCTGTGCCCAGCAGGTAATAACTGCCCTGATAGGGGAAAACCTTCAGGACATCCCCGCGAAAGTCGTATTTGCTTGCCCACAGGAGCTGTCCATCGGAAGCGTTGATTTTGACCAGCATCTGACGGGCGGAATAGTCGGAGCCCGCCACCAGCAACGCATTCTGTCCGGGCAGATAACGAATAAACTGTCCGCGAGCATCCAGGTAGGGCATCGTCGGGTTGATGTACTGTTTCATCCACTGGATGGTACCCGCCGTATCCAGCGCAATCACGATCAGCCCGTAGTTACCGTTGAGGTCCTGACCATTGATGAAGCCCGTCACATAGAGGGTGTTGCCCGAGGGCGAAACCGCCATGCTCAGCAAATGCAGGAATATGGCGCTGGTGGAGAAGTAGCGGGTCCACAGGGGGTTGCCCATCGTGTCTATCGCAAAGACCGTGGCTTCAAAGCCGGACTCATTATTCCCAATCAGGAAGAGTTTTCCGTCCCGATAATGGAAATCGCGAATTGCCTGCAAACCTGCAATTGCGGGATAACGGTAAGCGCGTATGCGGACGATGGAACCCGTACCGGGATCCACCCACACGAGTGCCATGAAGATGATGCTGGCATCCATGCCTGTCCCCGCCAGCAATACCTCGCCCGAGGGCAACGGCTTCGCTACATAGAAGTACTCTTCGCCAGGGAAGATATCGTAGGTGCGTGTCCAGAGGGTGTCGCCCGTCGCCGTAAGGCGCATCAGCGTGGTGATGCCCGCAGTCCCATTTCCGCTACCCATCACTACCAGGAAGTCGCCTCCGGGCAGCGCCGTCGTCGCCGTGAAGATATTATCGGGGTTTGAGCCAAAAGGGTCCATCTTGAACACCTTCTGCCACAGGATATTGCCTGCGGTGTCAAAGGCGGCAACATGTGCCCACCTGCCCAGGGAGTCGTACTGCCGGCTGAAGCCCACACCTATTACGACCGACCCGTTAAAGGCACCATCGTTGAACTGTGACCCATCCACCGCACGCAACGCATGGCACCACTGCGCCCGAACCCCGCTGAACCCGACAACAGACACCAGCACCAGCACACTCACCACCGCCAGAAACCACCTCTTCAACAGGCGCAAACACAACCTTTGCCCAGCCCTGTTATCGCTTTTTCGGGCAACAGTCCGCCAGCTCACCTGCGCTTTTTCCGAACCACCACTCATCCAATCCCTGATTCTGCTGCCCGGGACATCAATCCTCAGTGGTACCGTCATTTTTGCTGCCTTTTTCAATTTCTGTCATTAGCCGTTCCAGGACTGCTCTGAGCGGCTCAAGTGGAACATCTGCATCGCTCTCCGCCCGAACAACTGGCACATCCCCCCTGGGGACGCCCATCCCTGCAAGCACCTCCAGCAGACGCACCGGCTTCTCCACCAGCGTTACATAAAAAGGATGGCGAGCATACAGTTCGCTGAGCCGATGGATTGCCGGCTCCCAGTCCGAAGGATACACCGCACGGGGTGCACGCAACGCCACATACCGCAGGAACCTGCCCAGCGACGGAAACAGCTCCTTATGACGGCGATTCCAGTGGTATACACGTTCGGCAGTGCTCCTGAGCAGGTCGTAATCCTCGCTGAGCAACGCCACCACAAAGCGCATCACCTCCGTCAAATGGTAGTAAAGCGGCTTTTGGGGCACAGCCCGCTCCAGACGCGCAACCACTCCCAGCGCCCCCTGCCAGTCTTTGCGATCTACCGCCCACCAGTAGTGGGCAATTGCCAGGTCCACGCGCTCAATGGGTCGGAGCCCCTGACTGGCGTAAGCCCGTTCCCCTCCCATTGTATGCAGAAGCGTGTAGGCTTCGTGGAGGAAGCCATGGGTAGCAAGCCAGGCGGCAGCCCGCGCACGCAGTGCCGACTCTGAACCTACGGGCGGCTCCTGTTCACTCCACGCATTGAGTAGCTCCAGCAGGTCGGTAGTGGCACGCTTCAACAGGTCCAGCTCCCGTTGCTGTCCGCCCACAGCACGATCCACAACCTGCAGCGCTACAACAACCATGAACACAGTCAGATCTGCCCATTCGCGGGCGAACCTGCCCTGACCCACCTCCCCGCGCAGAAATTCCGTCAGCACAGGCAACAGGGGCAACCACTCCTGCACAATTGCCCGCGCCTTCCTGAGCGCACCCACCTGATCGTACAGCAGTGCCACTGCCCCGTAAACGAAGAGGACAGTCCGGTGAAAGGGTGGGCTGTCCATCTGCCAGAGCCCCGCCTCCATCTGTTTGAGCCAGCCATACAGCACTTCCATAGCCGGGCTGCCCTCACCCACAACTGGATCGTGCTCCACTGTATAGCGAACTGCTTCCAGCCGCTGCCTGTCCAGATCCATCAGTTCAGTGAGCGCCTCCACCGAAAAGGGACTCTCGCCCGTTATAGACCGACCCGGATACGAAAGCGAGATATGCGTCAGCTCCATCAACCAGGGCAACGGAACAAAAAACAGGCGCAGTGGATCGGCAACCTCTGCAAACCGCCGGCGAAGCAACCGGACCAGGGGCGCCGACGGGTGCCCCCGTTGAATCGCCAGGTGCATCTGATTCAGGATCAGCCGGAAATCGTACCTGAGCCCGTGCAAATCGTAGAGGGCGTGCTCCAGAAAGTTAAGGGCGGTACGGCGCATCCACCGTTTCCCACTCTCCGAGTAGTACTGCAGGAGTTCCTGTTCTTTTCGGGTCAGCACAGTCGGATCAGCATCCAGCAGCGCCAGCAAATACCGGCGGACACTGGCAGGCAGATGCTTCTTGGCAAGTTGCCGGCAATAGGCTTTCTCCCGCTCCGTGAGCCCCTCAATCAACGCCAGCAGGATCGGCTGAGTGCTCATAGAATAAAAGGTACGAGCCTCTCCAGGAATAATTTTCTTCCCTGCCTGCCGGTGCACTACTAAGGTCTGCTCCATCCTGCACATCCTTCCTTTTCTCTACCGGAAGGTAGAATCTCCTGCTTCCAGAAGCATGTTGCAAAACGTGGAGTAGAGATAGCTGCATGACGGTCCTTGTTGCCGGCAAGAACTTTTTTCTTCTGCGATTCTGCCTGAGTGAATACTGATCCTGAACCTGCATCCCGTACCCAAGAGGTGAGCAACCAAAGTTCTCGGTAATAGGCAAATTTTGCTGTCTGGTTCATATCAACCAGCAGTAACCGGACAGAGGACGGACTATGTGACCGAGCTCTTTCTTGATCTTGACTGAGTAGATGCTCGTTTTCACTGCGCCATTCAAAAAACTGTCTGGATTCAAGCCATCTCTACCGTTTGCAATTCTGACGCTTTCGCACATGGTACTTTCAATCGGTTGACCCGGTCAGATTAGGGAAGAAACAGGAAAACCCGAACACCGGATTCACTGAGCGTAGTAGCTGTTCAGCCCTGCAAGCACTTTACAAGCCTTCATGCAGTACCTCCTAAACGTTCGGCAAGTCCATGCGCCACACGCAGTGCATTCGCGTAGATGGTCCAGGTAAACGGAACACTGCCTCCTGAGGGGAAGGTACTGGCATCGGTAATATACAGGTTGTCTACCGTATGAACCCGACAAGTGGGGTCCGTAACTGAACGACGAGGATCGCGACCCATCCGGCAGCCACCTGCCACCAGATTCACGGGTGGGTCGTCTTCTGTCAGGGCAATTTGAAGGTCGCGACAACCGATGGCTTCCAGCAGGCGACGTGCATGGTCCGCCAGCATCTGTGCGGTTTTCCGGTCGGCTTCCATCTGGTGAATATGGATTGCGGCAACGGGCAATCCCCACTGATCTTTCACACGATCGGATAGGGAAAGAAAACAATGGGGATTCGGTGTCCAATCACAGAAAATCTCTGCCCGCAAAAGGATGGTGTCATGAAAGGTTCGGTAGAGGCGTTGCTGGAGTGCTCGTCCCCATAAGACCTTCTGTGAGTCATGCCAGCGAGCCATTAAAGCAAGACGAATCGGATTCAAATGTTCAAACATGAATTCAATCATTCCACCCTTATGTATTTCTCCTGTTTGCTCATCCTGCCATTCGTAAAAGTCATAGAGGCAGCGGTTAATCCACAGGTGGCGTTGCCGATAGGCTTCCCACTCTTCCGCAGAAAAATCTTCTCTATGAAGGGTGCCATAGACCACGCCTCCCGCAGAAAACAACAGGTATTTTCCCACCTGACCATAACGATTTCCCAGTCCATGAGGATGATCCGGCGACCGACTCAGCAACAATAAGCGAACAGTCTCTATGGGACCACAGGCAAGCACGAACACCCGGGCACGAATCGCACGTTTGGTTCCGTCTGGCGTCCGATACCAGGCACGAAGCACATGTCGGCGATCCGCTTCCAGGAACACAACTGGACTCAACGGCAATATCGTACATAAGCCTGTTTCTAAGGCGGGATTCAAAAATGCAACGCGTGCACTACCCTTGGCATCCGAGGCACAGCCATAACTACCGCAATAACCTGAATAATAGCAGGCTTTTCGGTGGTCAGCCGGCCGGGATAAAATCGCCCGGGCACTGCGCACGAGCCGATACCCAAGACCACGTGCAGCTTCGTCCAGGCGACTTGCCAGCCGATTCTCACGCAACGGTGGATATGGATAGGCATCGGCAGAACGCGGTGGCGCCCACGGATGGGTAGAAGCCTCCCCCGAAATCCCAACTACTTTTTCCACCAGTGTGTACCAGGGTTCCAGATCGTCATAGGTGATTGGCCAATCGGCACGTTCCCCACCAGGTAATTGTCCATACCGACTCAATACCCGAAAATCGTTAGGATGCATCCGGTGAAAATACCCGCTCATGATGTTGGTGGCACCGCCTACCAGCGTTGCATTCCACCAGGAAACACCTTCTTCAAAGGAGGTGGACCGTCGCCAGCCACTTCCTGTCCAGCGTAAAAGCTCATGCGGAAATGCGTGCAAAGGGGGGACATACAGAGGTCGGCGGCACGCCCCCAGCTCATCCTTCCGGAAGTGTTGCGTGGTGAGCCACCAGCCCCGTTCCAGGACCACCACCCGATAGCCACGTTCTGCCAGATACCAGGCAACCGGTGCTCCTCCGCCACCACTGCCAATCACACATACATCAGCATGGAGTTCCTCTTTGGCACGGGCACCCATCCCACCATCAATTCAACAGGGCACCTGGCAGGCTTTACTGTCCTGAACGCTGTGTAACGCACCTTTGCCATGAACAGCAATCATATTTGTTCATTCAGAATTTGTGTCCGAGTCCATGCATTCTGTTCACGGAAATGGTTGATATGCTGTCTCGGCACGCTCCAGTAATGCAAAAGCAACTTCTTTCAATTGCTCCAACCCTTCATGCGTAACACTGGAAACAAACAATTTGGGTACTGTACAGTCGCGAAAGGCGTCTTGCAATTGACGGCGTGCCGTTTCATCCAGCAAATCACTTTTGCTCAATACAATCAGGAAGGGCTTCTCCAGCAGTAATGGATGATGGGCTTTGAGTTCCCGACGAAGTACTTCCCATTGTGTCCGTGGGTCATCCTCCAGGTCCGGCGCTATTACATACGCGAGGACTTTTGTCCGCTCTACATGTTTTAAGAATCGGATGCCCAAGCCCTTCCCACGATGCGCCCCCCGGATCAATCCCGGTAAATCGGCTAAGACAAACGTGCGCTTCTCCGAAAGCGACACAATGCCCAGATAAGGTTCCAACGTCGTAAAAGGATAAGCAGCAATTCGGGGACGCGCTGCAGAGAGCCGTGCCAGCAAGCTGGACTTCCCTGCATTGGGGTACCCAATTAACCCGACATCTGCCAGCAACTTCAGTTCAAACACGAACCACTTACCCACGCCCGGCTCACCAGGCTCGGCAATTCGGGGTGCCTGCCGCGTCGCACTCTTGAAGGAGGCATTCCCGCGGCCACCGCGCCCTCCGCGCAGTAAAATCTTTTCCTCCTGGTCCTTCAGGATTTCCAGGACGACTTCGCCTGTTTCGGCATCGCGAATGACTGTCCCTGGCGGTACTTCAATCACCACATCTTTTCCCTGGGCACCGGTTTTTCCTTTGGGTCCGCCTGGCTGGCCATTGCCTGCCCGATGATGAGGACGATAGCGCAAATGCAACAGACTGCGCAACCGGGCATTTCCCCGGACGCGTACATGTCCACCTCGCCCGCCATCACCGCCGTCGGGTCCCCCTCGTTCAACAAACTTTTCCCGACGAAAATGCACGCATCCTTTCCCTCCTCGCCCGGACTCACACCACACCTTCACCTCATCAATGAATGCATAACGCTTTGCCATGTTTCTGATTTGTATAACGGATAGTCCTTGTGAAAAGTTCCCTTTGGATTAGAGCATGGTGGAGTTTGTCGCACAAGTTTTCAGGTATACTATGATGGTTGAAGAAAGGTGCAGACCAAAGAGGGGTAAACCTTTTTGAACCTGCTGGAGTTGCTACCTCAGAAAAAGAACTGCATGGTGTAGTGGATTTTGCGGTCTGAGTTCCCTGCAGTGAGGAGTCGGGAGTCAGGAGCGCGGTGTATGGGTAGTCGGTGCATTGCCTGATGTTCATGGACAGATGTTCGTAAGTGTTCCGCCGGAGCTGGTGGTTCCGCCCGAGCTGAGGATTCCGCCCGAATCGGTGAGTCCGCCACTTGTGGTGTATGCCCCTGAACTGGTTGTTCCGCCGGCGGCAGTTTGGCATCCGCCAGGACACGAGATAAAGTTTCCGTTGGGGTTGAGTTTGAGAATGTAGAAGTCGTTGTAGCCCTGCCCAAAGGAGTTGGTATAGCCGGCGATGACGAGGTCGTTGTCGGCGGCGCGCACAATAGAGAAGCCATAGTCGTCGCTGGCACCACCAATGGTTTTGGTCCACAGGAGGTTACCTGTGCTGTTGAGGGTGGCTATGTAGACGTCCTGTCCGCCCTGTCCGAAGGACCATGTATGTCCTACGAGGACATAATTGCCGCTGGGGGTTTGCAGGAGTGCGCGTGCGGACTCATCGTTGGTTCCGCCGATGGTTCGCGTCCACTGGAGCGAACCCATTGCATCCAGTTTAACCAGGTAGACGTCACTACTTCCCTGTCCGACGCTCCGGGTGAGTCCGGCGATGGCGTATCCACCGTCGTTGGTCTGGATGATGGCGAGTCCGCGATCGTCATCTGCCCCTCCAATAGATCTGGTCCAGAGGAGGTTGCCGTATGGACTCAGTTTGACGACGTAGACGTCGTAGTTGCCTGCGGCGAACGACCATGAATACCCGGCGATCACGTAGCCTCCATCGGAAGCCTGAACGATTGCCCAGCCATAGTCGGGGAATCCCCCACCGATGGTCTTTGTCCACTGGACGTTCCCATTGGCGTCCAGCTTGATGACGTAGACATCGTAGCTACCCTGTCCGAAGGAGGCGGTTGCCCCGGCGATGGCGTATCCGCCGTCGGAGGTGAGGATCACCGAACGGGCGAAGTCGCGACTGACACCTCCGATGGTCTTTGTCCACTGGAGGTTGCCGTTGGCGTCCAGCTTGATGACGTAGACATCGTTCCATCCCTGCCCAAAGGAATAGGTTTCTCCGACGATCAGGTAGCCAAAGTCGGGCGTCTGGACGATGTCGTATGCTACTTCAGAGCCGCCGCCTCCGATGGTTCGTGTCCACTGGATGTTGCCATAGGCGTCAATTTTCACGACGTAGACGTCGTAATTGCCCTGTCCGAAGCTGTTGGTTCCGCCGGCAAGGGCATATCCGCCATCGGCAGTGGGGATAATGGAATAGCTGAAGTCATAACCTGCTCCCCCAATCGTTAGGCAGAGCATACGGCAGGTGTCGGCGATGACGGACATCTGGTAAGCGGTTCCACACCCACACTGATTGCATGGGATGACAGAGAGTATACCGTCGGTTGTGTCGGGGATGACCTGAAGGGTGGTGGAGCCCTGTCCTGAGAGGATTGTCCAGCCGCCGGGTACGGTCCACTGGAGGTTGACGCCTGTACATCCGGTTGCCGTATAAGTAACTGTGTCGCCGGCACACACGAAGGTGGGTCCCCAGATGGTGGGCGTACAGACTGGGATGAATTTCAGGCAATTCTTAGGACAGGAAATGGCGTACCATTGCTGGGTGGCGGTATCGTAGACTTCCAGGCAGAATGAATCCACATTGAAGATCATGAGGGCATGTGCGGGATTGGGAATGGCATTGCGTTGCTGCGTGGTGAGACGTGGGATGAGGAGCCCACGGATCGTATCGCTCAGTTCTAAGAGGGCGGACGGGTCGGGATTGGTGGTACCGACGCCGACATTCTGGGCATGGAGCCAATGAGAAAGTACGAGGCAGGTGAATCCAGCCAGGAGTACCCTATGCATGTTCAGTGTGCGCATGGTTTGGGGATTTTGCATGGTGGATTGCGGTTGTGCGTTTATGGGGTGCGGTAGAGCGAGTTTCTGTTGGGTAAGTTAAGGGAGTGCGAGAGGAATTCGGAATAGAAAATTTGGGTTTGGATTTGGTTTTCTATTGAGTTGGGCGTTGGGGTGGGGGGCGTCGCGGGCACATGCGGAGTGGGTACGTCAGCCGCCACTTCCGCAGGTCTCCTGGCCACCATGGCCGCCCCGAGCAGTGCAAACACCACCAGGAACAGCGACGCACATTCC
>JALWYU010000095.1 GCA_026992635.1 Bacteroidota bacterium
GAGTTGTGGAATTCCACAACTCACTGCCTCCCAGCCACTTCCGCCCGCCCCGCCCAAACCAAACCTAAACCTCCATCCAAACCGTCTTCACATTCGTAAACGCATATAAACCCCACCGTCCCAACTCACGACCATAACCACTCGCCTTCACACCCCCAAAAGGCAGACGCGGATCGCTCTTCACCAGTGCATTCACAAAAACCATGCCCGTCTCCAGCCGGCGTATCGCTTCCTCGGCGACAGACCTGCTGTTCGTCCATACGGAAGCGCCAAGTCCGTAACCGCTGGCATTGGCAAGCTCCAGTAATTGTTCCGTCGGCGCCACCGTCACTGCAAAGACCGGACCAAAGACTTCCTCGTCAAAAAGGGGCATGCCCGACCGGACGTTTTCCACCACAGTAACCGGATAAAAGAAGCCCCGATCCGGTAATGCAGGACTCTTCCACCGAAGACGACCACCCCGCTCCAAACTTGCTTCCACCTGACGACCCAACTCTTCGCACAGATCCTTGCGTGCCAGCGGACCAACGTCAGTTTGCTCTTCCATCGGATCGCCAACCCGAATCTGTTCCAGGCGTTCCGTGAGCAACTCCAAAAAACGCGGAGCCACCACATCCGCAATCAAAAACCGCTTCCCCGCAATACAACTCTGACCATTGTTTTGCAGACGGGCTGCCACCGCCACCTCCACAGCCCGCGCAAGATTGGCATCCGGAAACACAATAAACGCGTCTGAGCCACCCAGCTCCATCACCGAGGGAAGCAACCGCGCACCTGCACGCATCGCCACAGACCGACCCGCCTCCGTACTGCCCGTAACGCTCACCCCGGCAATCTCCGGCGCGTCAAGCACGCGAGACACCTGATCAGCTGTCAACCACACCATCTGAAAAGCATAGCGCACAGGCAACGCCGACTGAAACACTTCTTCCACCAGGCGCGCACAAATCGGAACGTTGGACGCATGCTTCACCACAACCGCATTGCCCGCCAAAAGTGCCGGCACAGCAAAGCGCATCACCTGCCAGAACGGAAAATTCCACGGCATAATACCCAGAATCACACCCAGCGGATCGTAGCGAACGCCAGACCAGTCCGCCTCCGTGGCAACAGCCTCTGGCTCAAGCCATTCTCGCCCCACCTCCGCAAAGTACTCACATAACCAGGCACATTTTTCAATCTCCGCACGACTCTGCCGAATCGGCTTGCCCATCTCCTTGGTAATCCACACCGCCAGCTCCTCCTTACGGGCTTTGAGGCGCTCAGCCACCTGAAGCAATGCCTCACACCGAACGTGAACAGTGGCTTCACGCCACTCGCGAAACGCTTCCACAGCACGCCGGAGCTTCGCCGCAACTTGCTCCTCAGTATCCACCGGAAACCGCTCCAGAACCTCCTCAGTAAATGGATTGATGCTCACCAGTGTGCGTGCCAACCCGCTCATCGGAAAAACTTTTGCAACAACCACAACAGTAAAGTAAGCAAAACCGACAGCAAAATGGATGTACCCAAAGGCAGGTAAACCACAAAATTCCCACGACGCCACACAAAATCCCCGGGTAACTTCCCAATGACCGGAGGCAACTTGGGTAAAAACCACAACAAAAGCCCTACCAAAACCAGCATGACACCCACCAAAACCAGAAACTTACCCATCAACGCAAAGAAGGGCGTTTCGTCAGGCATGAGTCCCTGATTAGGAAGCCGGGAGTCCGTATGTCTGCTCATCTGTCTTGCCCCCTTCTCCTTGTTGAAGGTAAGTCACATGGGCTTGATGTTCCTGAATGCAATCATAGAGCGCTACGAGGCGCTCCAGCAAGTCGGGCAACCAGCTTAATGGTAACATGTTGGGTCCATCCGATAAGGCATGATCCGGATCGGGATGGACCTCCATGAAAATCCCGGAGGCTCCCGCCACTAACCCACACCGTGCATACAGCTCGGCAAATTGACGCTGACCACCTGAAGCACCCCTCAGCGCACCAGGCTGCTGCGTCGCATGTGTGCAGTCCATAATGATAGGACAGCCCGTAAGCTGATGCATCCATGGAATGTTCCGAAAATCCACCACCAGATCACCATACCCAAAGAACGTGCCCCGTTCCGTCAGCCAGACATTCCGAGCACCTGCCCGCCAAGCCTTCTCCACAGCAAACTTCATCGTTTGCGCCGAAACAAACTGCCCCTTTTTAAGATTGAGCGGTTTACCCGTCCGTGCCCCAGCCACAATCAAATCCGTTTGCCGACATAAAAACGCCGGTACCTGCAAAATGTCCACATACTGGCTGGCAAGATGTGCTTCACCCGGCGTGTGAAAGTCCGTCAGGACAGGCACCTGAAAAGCCTCCCGAACACGCGCAAGAATCTCCAGAGCACGCACATCCCCAATCCCCGTAAAGGCATCCGGACGCGTCCGATTCGCCTTCTTATACGAAGACTTGAACACAAAGGGAATCCCCAACCGTTCTGTAATGGTCTTCAAAAACTCGGCAGTGCGCATAACCAGGGATTCGCTCTCCACAACACACGGCCCGGCAATCAGCAGAAAACACCGGGTAGTCGCCCACCGCTGATCCAGCCACACATGCCCCCACTCCATCACTACCCTACTTTTGAAGGGCGTACCCACTGCGCGGAACACCCCCATAGGGCACTCGCAACAAAACCCCCAGCTCAAATATGCCAGGCACCGTATCCATACGCATAATATGCCAGAAACGCCACCGATACCGACCAACAACCGGAAACCGAACCTCCCCAATGGGCACAGCAATATCCATTCGGGCACGCCATCCACCCGCACCATACGGCTTACCATGCCGGGAAAACAGCTCCAGATTCAGCTTGCGCCATTCCTGTCTCCCATCTGGCAAAGTAACTTCCATGGCTACCCATAAGTTTTGCGTGGGAAAATCCTCGGAAATCCGCACGTACACGTACAGATCGCCTTTCTGGCTGGTATCCCATACCCAGAACGTGAAATTGAGCGTATCGCGTATCGTCCAGTAACCAGGTAACCCTTCATAATCCCAGTACAGAACACGCCACGGAAATGCCACGCATCCGAATACGCTTGCCATCATGACAACGCCCCCGAAGACGAGGCAGGAACCGACCGCCACCCGACAGGTAACCATTGCTGAAGTTCTCGCAATACAAGGTAAAGCACAATCGCTGAAGGAATGTGATGACGCAACGCAGTTTGGGCACGATGCAGCCGATCTACAAGCCGGTACATCAGTATCGCAGGAGAACCGCCATTGTGCATAGGTGCTTTGGGCTCATCCTCCATCCATTTGCGGAGAAACAGGAGCCACCATTCCGGAATACTCTGTTGAATGGGACGTGGGGCTTGTTCTACTGCTTGAAGCCACCGCCACCAGCTGGCACTGCTCTCATCGGCTAAGAGCTCCCATCCCTCACGCGCTAAGGAATACGCCTGACGTACTTCCGGCTCTAAAAGACGAACCGCACGCGTCACGCTCCCCGCACACCAGGGAATCACCTTCGCCACCTCCTCTACACGATAACGCAACCCTGTCGTCAGATACGTCATGACACGTTCGGAACTCAGTGGCGGAACCGACACAATTAATGTTCGTGAGCGAATCGTGGGCAAAATTGGCGATAGTGTAGACGCCGTCAAAATTATGCGTAAGTGTGCAGGCGGCTCTTCCAGCAACTTCAGCAGGATGTTACCCGAAGTGCCCAGTAACTGCGCCTGCCATATCCAGCCTACCACATACGAACCCACTACAGGCAACCGATGAACCGACTGAAGAAACTGACGAAGCCGGTTCGCAGGCAAGACAGGCATACCCCCACCCTGCGTAATATAAGTCAACCACAGATCCGGCGGCACAAACCCATGACTGTACTGCCTGAATAGCTTCTGCCAGTGGGCAACCGGTGCAGGTACCCCCTCCTTCTGCATCTCCTTTTCCAGCGCAGAAGTGAGTGGAAAAACCACCTCTAAGTCCGGATGACTCATCCCACGACGAATGTATTGACAGGACTGGCATCTGCCACAGGCATCCCCCTCCTCCAACGACTGACAGAGCCATGCCTGAATAAACGCAATACTGACAGGTGTGGCATCCTCTCCAACAACCAGCAGCACAGGATGGCGACCTTCCGCAACCAACCGACGCCAACCCACTACAACCTCTGGATCCCACGGTAAATCTGCAAACCGCATTCTATCCACACCCTATCGGAGAAGCGTTACATCGCCCTTATGAGTGAACTCCCCATAGGGTGGCAGGAGACACCGACCCCGTACGTACCACACATACACATCCGAACGCGCACGCCCTCCACCGGGAAGTGTACCATCCCAACCCTGCTGAGACCTTAACCTCTCCAGTACAATGGGCACTTGCCGGGCAGTCCACACTGGATTACCCCAGCGATCGTAAATCACAAATTCCTCCAGAAGAAGCGGCGTCCGACTGTACACATACAGGACATCGTTCTTGCCATCCCCATTGGGCGTAAACACCGTGGGAACAAAAATCGCTGAAGAACCACACGTATCTGGCGTCAACACATAAATCGTAACGCTATCCCGACGCAAACACCCTTCTTCAGAGCGAATCCAAAGGTAATACGTGGTCGTAACCGAAGGCGACGCCTCCGTAATAAGAAACATGGTGTCAGCAATGCCCGTAGTGGGCACCCACCAGAACGTAGAAGCAGGCGTCTCACCAACCAGCAACGTGCTCGTCCCCTGCAAGATAATGGTATCCTCCGCAGTGAGCGTAACCCATGCCGTGGAATCCACAAAAACCCATGTCGTGTCCGAACGAAGACAGCCAAACGTGTCCTCAGCAAACACAATTACTTCCTGCGAATTGAGTACCTCCCATCCCACAGAAGGACAATTGGAACAGATTCCCGATTCCGTATGCCACTCCCACTGCGCCCACGGACCAGGCAACGGCTCAAACGTAAGATGCGCAGAGTCGTAAAGACAAATCACCGTATCCGCCGGAAGACGCACCTCCGTCCGTGACAGCCAAACTGAAAAGAGCCTCATAGCATGACATTGCCCCGAATAAGCATGGACGGCAAATATCCGGGAAGAATCAACATACATCTTCACAGTGTCCGGACAATCCCCACACAGATATCCGCCACCATAAGGCGGCTCAAGCGTGTGCCAGGCTACATCAAAAAGCTCCAGCCACGACCCCTCAAATGCCATCACCACCGTATCCGGCGAACAAAAGATGGAATCATTGAGGTGAACCTGAACCTCCGGAGAATCCACCACCAAAACCGCCAGCTCACTGATCCGACCACACCGACCAAATGTGGTGATGTACAGGGTTTCTACAGGTTCGCGAATGCCATCTACTAAGGCTTCTAACCAGAGTGTATCGGAGGTTTCACCCGGCAACAAAACCAGCTCAAACGTGGTATCCGCCGACGGCAGAACCTCATTCGCACCAAGCGTACTGCTCCCCTCAATCACAACCGTCGCCCGAACCGTGTCGCCATAATTGCTGTCAGTATAGAAAACAATCCCCAGTGTCCCGCAAGAAGGCGCTTCTACTAAGACAGGCACCGAATCAGGCTGATTGCCTAAGGGACCCGAGCCCGGCGGACCCCACACAAAATCCATCAACACTGGTGTATCCCGAATCACCTGAATGTATACCGAAAAGCTGGAAAACAAGGGAATATCGCACGCCTGATCCGACACCGTAAACAACACCACATACGTGCCAGGCGTAGTGGGCGTCCAGGAAACCGTCCCGCGAATGTGCCCCGAATTCCCACCCACATATGTCGTGTCAAAGGTTGCGCCAGGCAATGCCACCGTAGCATTGGACGTGAGTACCAGCGTCTGACCCAAAACCGAATCCGGATCATGCGCCTCCACCGTAAACACTAAAGGCGTACCCTGACAGGCAATAATCCGATTACAACCCACCTGAATACCACCGTACACACTGTCTACACAGCCCGAATTGGCGCCACATCCCGTCTGAGGAGGGGCACCCGTAAATGACGGCGGATTGGGATTACTCCCACCACAACCCATCACCACAATCTGAACCTCACGGTGCACCTCCGCAATCAACTGGTTATTCCGATACTCCTGAACACGAAACCCCACTACGGCAAACTGATTGGGATACGGATTAAAGCACATTGTCCCCGTAAACGAATCCAGCGTAATGGGAATGTAAGAACGCAGGGGAGAATCCTTGGACAGACCCGGAACAAACGGTATGGGCGTCGCATTGGAATAGGTCGTCCCCTGCAAGACATCGTCAAAAAAGATAACCAGGGAATCGGCATCCGGATCTACCGGACCCAAGTCATACGTAATGGGCATATTGGCACAAACATAAGGCATGAATGCCCCCATAAATTGCACCGAATTATTGGAGGGCACCGCCTGATTGTTCAGCGTAGAGTAAGTGAAAAAACTCCCTGATGAGCTCAGGTTTGTAATGGCATTGTTCCGACAGCAACTGGAAATGGAAAAGACCCAGTCAGGACAGGTGGCAGGCAGGCTGACCGTCGTCTGGTATACTCCCATTTGAACACCGGGCAGACTCCCACCATTACATCGGGTTTGGGGCAAACGTTGTGGACACACCTGCGAAACCTCCGTAAGCTGAATACGGGGAGCAGACGTCGTAAAGACTATACCACACGCCTGCGATTCCACACGCAACGTAAAAGCAAGAGGTAAGGGAATCCCGGCACAATCCCGATATACACGTATGGTAACCAGATAGTTATTGCCACCCACCCATTGATAAGAGATCTCGCCACCCATCAGGTGCGTGGCAAACCCCCACTCCGGAGAGTACAACAACAGACCCATCAACCACCAGTATGCATACCGAACTAACCGGGAGAGAAACCGCACATGCCACATCCCGGAAGGGTTCCAACGTCCGCAAAGCATGGCACCCCACCGCATTTTACCACTTCTCTATCGGAAGCCAGGTTTGGCATTCCCTAACTTCCTTCGCTTTCGTCCTCAACGTGGCAGTTGACACCCCATTATAAAGTACGAAATTCTGACGAAAAAAAGTTTCCAAATTGGGTGGAAGAGAATGCCTCAGCAAGAAACCATTGTGCTTTCAAGCCATCGGCAAGATGTTGTGCCCACTGCCAGTCTTCCCAATCCGTGATCTTCCACAAAAAAAACGAACCGTCAAGCAAATGTACCCGGGCATCCAATTCCGACTGCAGCAAACTGGTTTCATCGGAATAACGGCGGGTAAAGGCTACGGAACTTCCACCCTGATGCCCGGCAAGAACCTGCTGGAATGCCTGCACCAGCCAGGCAAAGCGTGTAACTTGTGGCGTCTGAACTAACCGAAAGTGCGCACGCGGAACGACCTGCCAGGTTCTCTCATCCGAAGAAGAATGGTTTGTGGAATCAGGAGTTGCACGCATACGCAGGGTATCGCGAACCGGAAGTGCCGGTGCCAGTACCCAGGGCGCTTCCCCGCCAAGCCGAACCGACTCAGAGATCAACCGGTCCAGAACGTTGGGCAACAGAAAAGGGCGTGCCCCGTCATGAACCAGCACCACAGCGTGCGCCAGCAGCAAAGATTCAGAGAAAGTGGATTGGATTGTCTGAACGGCTTGCCAGAGCGAATCCATCCGTTCTTCTCCTCCCGCTACTGAGCACACTGACAGTTCAGGAAAATGGGCTTGGACATTGTGGAGGGCTTGTCGGAGTGAAGTCCTTGCGGATTCCCCACTGTGCGCAGGAACCACAACAACCACTTTGCTTTTCCATTGTTTCGTCCGGACATATCGGGCGTATGCCCAAATACTCCATAATAGCAGGGGTTGTCCCCCTAAGGGAAGCAGGCATTTGGGAAGAGGGGCGCCCAGACGGGTCCCGCGACCCCCACCCAGAAAAATAGCAAGGAACTCTGGTTCTTCACAGCACATTCCCTTACAGGATCAGCATCGCGTCCCCATAGGTGAGGAAGCGGTAACCTTCCTGCTGGGCAACTTCATAAGCCTTTAAAATCAGATCACGCCCACCAAAGGCGCAGACCAGAATCAAATTGCTGGATTCCGGCGCGTGGAAATTGGTTACCAAACCCTGGACAATCCGGAACTCAAAGGGTGGATAAATAAACAGGTTGACCCAGCGATTGCCAGGCATCACATACCCTTCGTAGTTGACGGATCCTTCCAGAGCACGCACTACACTGGTGCCTACAGCAATGACGCGCTTGCGCAGGCGAAGGGCTTCGTTAATCGCCCGGGCAGATGCCTCCGGGATTTTGACGAATTCCGCTTCCATCACGTGTTTGCGCAGGTCCTCCACCTGAATGGGAAGAAAAGAAGGTAAGCCCATGTGCAGGGTGATCTCCACCACCTGAACGTCTTTCAACAACAGCCGCTTGACCAAGGTCTCCGAAAAGTGAAGGGCAGCCGTAGATGAGGCTATGGCAAATTCTTCCTCATCTTTTGCAAAAATAGTCTGGTAGTATTCCCTGTCCAGCGGCTCGTCTTCCCGTTTCAAATAGGGTGGAATAGGCATATGCCCAATTTGCCGAAGAATATCCCGCAACTCCTGGGAAGAACCCGAAAAGATAAACCGGATCGTCCGTCCTTTGGAAACGGTGTTATCCACCACTTCCGCATAAAGGGGTCTGCCATCGGGCAGCGTGAACCGCAACCGATTCCCAATCCGCACTTTCCTGGCGGGACGAACCAGAACTTCCCACAGGTGCAGCTCGGGGTTCAGCTCGCGCACCAGCAAGACTTCTATTTGTGCACCGGTATTTTCTTTAATGCCTTTCAGGCGTGCAGGAAAGACCTTCGCATTGTTCACCACTACGACATCGCCTGGCTCTAAATAGTCTACCAGATCCTTGAAAATGCGATGTTCAAAGGTGCCGGTTTCGCGGTGCACCACCATGAGCCGCGCCCGGTCCCGTTCTTCCAGCGGATAACGAGCTATGCGCGTCGGATCCAGATTGTACGTAAAGTCACTGCGCCGAATAATGGTATTACGCAAGCCTGCCAGCTCCTCAAACAGTTCCTCAGGCATTTCCACCATTGCTGGCAATCCATTTACTGAGGCATTGCAACGTCTGCACATATAAAAACGACAGACTTTCGGGAGAGTTCCCGGAAGTGTTTCCCCGCTTGCGTGTACCTTCCCAGAAAATGGCAGGGAGCAATGGCACAAACCCGGCAAACTACACAAACAATCCAGGAGGACAGCAATTTACAAACCGAGGGGCAACGCACAGACCCTCCAGCAAAACCCAATCCATCTGATAACCAGAAGGATAACCAGTGGACATGGAACCTCAACGACATCCTCGCACCCCACAACTTTGAAACACTCTGCCACAAATGGCGAACCCTCCAGGAAGAATTCCATCAAGCCGAACGCCAGCTGAAAAAACTGGATGCCAACACCCCGACCGACCAGATCGTACACACCCTGCATCATTATTTTCAAGTGGAAGAAGCACTCTTACAGCATACCTCCTGGCTTTTTGATTATCTGCACCTGCGCCTCTCGTCCAACGTACAGGATTATCAGGCAAGACAGCAACTGCAAGCCCTGGAAGACGAATGGGATCAGTTCCGTGCAACCCATCGGTTCTTTGAAGAATGGGTACGCCAAACGCCTGCCTCCACCCTGCAGCAGCTGATCCCCCGAATGAACCGATATCGCCCCGTCCTTGCCTGGTGGAAACGTTTCCAGCCACACCTGCTCGCACAAGAGCAGGAACGACTCCTCACCCTGATCCAAATCGGCAAAGAAGACGATATCCTGGAAGCATTTCAGACATCTCTGGAGTTTGAATTCTTAGGGAAACGCTTTACCTACGAAGAACTGCGCCAGTTCTTCACTTCACCGGAACACCATCTCCGGGAAGGCGCATACCGGCTTGCCTTACAAGTGTTCCACCAGTATGAACCCATGCTCTTCGGCTTGTATTCTACAGTGGTAACACGGTATTTCCGTGAACAGGTGTACTTGCGCCGGCATCCACACGCCCGAGAAGCCCATCTCTTAGAAGAGGGCGTAACCACTCAAGCCTACTTCGCCCTGCTGGAAACAGTCCGTGAACACTTCCCATTGTTCGCCAGATATTTTGAAAAGAAGTGGCAGTTAAACCAGTGGTTCCAAACCTATAGCCACTCTCGCTTCCACATCTATGCACCGTTTCTGGGTGGCGTAACGCGTTGCTATCCCTTTGAACAGGCATGGGAAATCGTACGCAATGCCTTTGGCGAAGTAGACGAACGCTTAGTACAGTACGCAGAGAACGTAATCCAGCAACGACACGTGGACGTCTTCCCCAGAAAAGGAAAACGAGGGGGCGCATTCTGTATGGACATCCCCGGCAAAATACCCTATGTATTGCTGAATTACCAGGGACGCGTGGAAGATATCTTCACCTTAGCGCATGAGCTGGGGCATGCCATTCACGACCAGGTCATTGAAGCACCTGTCCAGACACGCCATCCACCCCTCACCTTAGCAGAAATCGCCAGTACATTCTGCGAACTGATCTTGCAATACTACTTGCTGAGGGAAGCCTCCGAAGAAGCCGACCACCCACTCCAGGGCTTCCTGATCCTGCACATGATGGATGACTGGTACAAGACCGTTGCCCGACAAATCGCCTTTGCCTGGATGGAAGAAGAAGCCCACACCCATCTACCAGTAGGTAAAAAAGACCTGGACGCCCTCAAAACCTTCTACCTGCAATTGCTCAGAGAAATGTTCGGCGACAATATGCAGGATCTGGAAGGATTTGCCAGCGAATGGCTCACCATCCCACACCTGTACGCAGTACCCTTTTACGTCTTCAGCTATGCGTGGAGCTTTCTGATCAGCGTTGTGCTGTATCAGCGCGTACGACAGCATCCCCCCTACATCAACCAGATCCTCCGATTGTGGCGCCACGGTGGCAACCTCCCTGCCCAAACCGCATTGCACGAGCTGGAAATCTACCCAGAGAAGAAGGAATTCTGGCAGGAGGCTTTCCAGAATTTCCAGACGGGCATCCACCTGCTGGAACAATACATGGAACAATATGTGTCAGTGCTGACACCCCAGCAGTGCGTTTCTGTGCCTGCCGACACGTAATCCCACCCTGACTTGCATTCGTTCAGGAGCTACTGGCAACATGATACTGCAATGTGCGACACAGGCGATGGAGCGCACGTACGCTGGTCAAATCGTACACGCCCAGCACCTCACCATTCTCATCTATGAGCACGCCTTCTTCGCTGTGAATAAAATCTATGGGCTGTCCTCGGGATTGCGTTCGCGCAAGCGCATGCAACTTCAAAACATCCACAAGAAACGGATAGAGCTCGGATTTGTTGCCCGTAACAAGTAACCAGAAATCAGGCAACTGCATCCGTTGATGATACCAGAACAGGCGATCAGGCTGATCATAAACAGGATCTACACTGATAGAAACGACACGAAGCCGACTGCGAAGCCCTCCCAAAGACACTTCCAGACAATCAGAAAGCATCTCCCTGAGATTGGTAATCATCTGCGGACAAATCCCACCACAGCGCGTGAAAAAAGTATGCACAATCAGAACATGCCCCTGCAACGCTGAAAAGTGAAGCGTATCACCACGATGCGTAACCAGCCGAACACGACTGCTGGACCGAATAAAAACAGACCGCGTGCCAGTACCAGCTGAAATCCAGCCCACCTCAATACCCAGCCAGTACACAGCAACAATGAATAAGACCACACCAAAAAGAACTACAGGGAAGTAAGTCCACCGGACGAAGCGCTGGAGCATGGGACAGGCGATTGGAAGGGGAAAAGGGGGGTGGGG
>JALWYU010000096.1 GCA_026992635.1 Bacteroidota bacterium
GTTTTGGGGGCGGGGCGGTCGGCGCTGGGGTTCAGGGAGTTAGGGCGAGCTACCCGCTCGCCCCAACTCCCTGAACCCCAGCGCCGAACGCCCCGCCCCAACCAACCCACGCCTCCACACAACCTGCCCAACCGACCAGCACCGCCACAGCACATACGCCTCTATCCGTTCCAACCACCGGCGCCTCTCTCCCGCATCCCAACCCGTCGTACCGCCCATCCAGTGGATCACTTCCGTCTCCGGTGTAAACAAAATCTCCCAACCGCAACGACGCATCCACCAGCACCACAGCCAGTCTTCCATGTACATACGTACGGGGGCAACGGGCAACCCGCCCAATCCCGACAAAACACGCCTGTGAACCAGAAAAAACGTACCCCACACCCAGTCCGGTAAGGCAACCCGGTCATACGTGAAGTACGGACCGTACAAAATCGGGAATGCTCCTATCCACCGGTGCATACGCAGTTGTTCGTACAGCACCTTCCACCATACCGGAAAATGCTGTACATTGTGCTGGATTGTCCCATCGGGGGAAACCAGCCGACACGTCACCGCACCTACCCGATACTTCCATCCTTTCCGCAGCCACTTCAAACAAACACCAATGGCGTCCTCCTTAAAGAGAAGGTCGTTGTTCGCAATCAGAACCGCTTCCTTTGCCCGAACCCATTGTAATCCAGCATTGACCGCACGGGCATAGCCCGAAGTTCGCGCAACCCATACAATTCGCCAGGGCACTTCTACCGACCTCCGGAAAAAACTCAACGTTTGCCTGTATTCGTCCTCCGAACCCCCATCCACCACCAGAATAATCTCCACAGAGACCGAAGTCACCGCCTGTAAACTGCACACACAGGCTTGCGTCAATGCAACACGACCACACTGAGGCAACACCACAGAAACTACCGGAACCTGTAACCTTGCATAAGAGGACGACACCACCTCACGAACCTCCGGAACCTCCACTACGCCACACCGCCTACCCACGAACAAACCCTTTCAAAACCGCGCCAAATACACCGGAAGCAAAAACAGCGAAACCAGAATCCCTGTAGCCACTGTATACACCCACAGCGGATAGGCAATCCGTGCCAGCCGACGATGACGTATCCACTGACCCTGCCAGCCAAAAAAGAACGTAAACAGAACAAGGGGCGTAACCAGCGCCGCACACACAATGTGCGAAAACAAAATCCCATAATAAAGCCACTGGACAACCTGAATTGTCGTGCGAAACCGTAACTGTGCACCCGAAAAGTGATACGTCAGATAAGAAACCAGAAACAGCAACGTAAGCACAAGTGCACCCACCATCCGCCGATGATGCCCAACACTGTCCCCCTGCCGAATTGACCTGTACGCCAAAACCAGCAAAATCAGTGTGCCCAGATTGATCGCTCCGTTCACAAGAGGCAACACATACACCCAATCAGGCGGATGCACACCCCACAAGCGCACTGACGTCAACCCACCAACCAGTGCCAGTCCAATGACCAGCAACGCCAAAACCCCAACCACAACAATCGCCACCCTTTCACGCATCACTACGCATCTCTCTTCGCAACAGTTCAATATCCCGAACCAGCTTCGTAAGAACCTCTACAGAGTCCAGCCCATTGTAATAACCCCGAATGTGCCGCTCCCCATCCAGCAAGACAAATTTCTCCGAATGAACCAGACGCGCCGGAACACTATCCCATTGCAACGGCAAAAAGAAATCCCGCAAAACCAGAGTTTCAATCACCGCAGGAGGACCCGTCAAAAAGACCCAGCCCGGCAAACCACCATACGCCTCCCAGTACCGCTTCAACCGAAATGGACGATCATACTGCGGATCCACAGTGATGGAAACCAGCAAGACGCTACTGTCGGCAACACCCAACCGCTCACGCAACCGACGCATATTCCCACTGAGCCGAGGACAAATCCCAGGACACCGCGTAAAGAAAAACGACACGACAAAAATCCGATCTGAGTACCAGGAAAACCGAAAGGACTGACTGTCCTGCGTCAACAATACAAAGTCCCGAACACGATGCGGCTCACCCCCACGAACCGGACCCAAAACCGGCAGATCCCCATCCGAAGACTTCCCACGACAACTCGCCACAACCAGCACTAACCACAAACCCACCAGAACCCCAAACCTGACCACGCGTGCACCCCCCACCATGCAACACCCATTCATTTGCCCAACCGCTGACCAGCTCGCTGAACCAACTCAGCTGCCTTCCCCACTTCCCCAACCGGCGCTAACCGCGCCGTAAAATGCCGCAGATGGGCAGGTGCCCACACAACCCGAAAACCCTTCCACAACGGATCTCGCGCAACAATCTCCTTAGCAACCTCCACCACATACGCATAGTGCTCCTCCGTATACACACGCCGGGGTAACGCCAGCCGAACATACTCATTGGGTGCTGGCACCTTCAAATTCCCCTGATCATCAAACTGACCAAACGCCAAAGAACCCAGATCACTGACACGAATCCCACCCAACGCATAAAACATACACGTCAACACCGCCGACGGCAACCACGCACTCGGCACTACAGACCGGTACAACTCTAAGGCATCTACATAAATCGCATGCCCGCCAAAGGGCTCAGCCACCGGCATACCCACCGCCTTCAACGCCCTACCCAAATTGTGCACCTGCCGAATCCGATACTCCAGATACGCCAGATCAAAACTTTCACGCAATCCCACGGCAAACGCTTCCATCTCCCGACCACTCAATCCCCCATAGTGAATGTATCCCTCCCCAAGAATCAGTTCATACTGACAGCGCTCAGCAAGTGAAGCATCACGCACCGCCAGAAAACCACCCATATTCACTAGCCCATCCTTCTTCCCACTCATCAGAACCACGTCTGCCTGCCGACAAATCCGACAGGCAATCGCCCAGGGATCCTCACCTTTCAGCTCATACCGGGCAATGAAATACGCATTCTCTGCTAAGCGCGCAATATCCATCAGGAGCGGTACACCCACTTCATCCGCCAACCGGCGCACAGCCTGAATATTCGCCCACGAAACTGGCGTACCCCCATACGTGTTATTCGTCAGCGTAAGAAGGATGCCTCCTATCCGGGAAGCACTACCCTCCTCCCGAAGATACGCACGCACTCGCTCCACATCCAGATTCCCCGCAAATACCGGGTGCGTCCGATCAGGAAAGTCCACAGGGTGCGCACCACGCACCTCTAAGTTCGCACGCGTCGTGTCAAAAAAACCATTGCTCAAAAATACTTTCCCCCGAACATCCATCGCCTGAAACAGTACACGCTCCGCCGCACGCCCCTGATGCACAGGAAAAACATACTCCATACCCGTCAGCTCCTCTAACACCGCACGCAACCGCTGCCACGACCGAGAACCCGCATACGCTTCATCGCCCAGCAACATCGCCGACCACTGCCGATCGCTCATCGCACCCGTCCCACTATCCGTCAGTAAATCTATGAATACATCCTGCGAAGCCAGACGAAACACATTGTAATGCGCCGCCTCCAGACGACACATCCGCTCTTCCTCAGACAGCAACCGAATAGGCTCCACCATCTTAATCTTAAAAGGCGGAGGAAACGAACCAGAGTGCGCACGCCAATCCCAATCTGCACCCATCACTTACTGCATTCCCTCACGAACCAGACCCCTTTCTTCACCCTAATTGCCCCGACCACCTCCACTCACCACCTCCCAAGTAAGGTAGCCCATCCCCGCAAAATGAATACCGAAAGTGCATAACCATCCGTTTTTCCAATTACCAGGTTCCCTGACAGAGCGCCTGACAGCCCCCCACCCCAAATAAATACCCAACGCCGCCATGCTTTTGAAAACAGGTTATTACCTGGCAAAAACCACGATTTTGTGCCTACCACTCATCGGGGCAACAGGCTTACTCAACCCCACAGTACATGCCCGGGCACCCTCCGTGGAAGTCCGTCTGGACCGCGATGTCGTCTCCGTCGGTGAACGCTTCCAGATCACGTACATCATTCGGGGCGCCTTCTCTACCATCAAACCACCCCAATGGGACCAGACCTATCTGGAACTGCTTATGGGACCAGTCTATTCACGCAGCGTCCAGATTATTCAGGGCAAAATCACACAGCATGTAGAGTACTCTTTCGTATTCCGTGCACTTCGCCCGGGAAAAACCACCATCCAGGGAGGAGCCGTCCACTGGAAAGGCGGACAACTCCCACTCCCCGCCATCACCGTCCACATTGAAGAAACAACGCCACACAGCGCACGCCACCAAACCCCAACCCCACAACAACAAACGAACACAACCACCGCGCCACCCCGCGACGTATTCGTCCAGATAGAAAGCCCCAGCAAAACACTTTATCCGGGCACGCCCCTGCCCGTACGCTATGTCCTTTACTCACGCCATCCCATCCTGAATCTGAACCTCTCCTATGCACCGGACAACTCCGGATTCTGGATGGTGGGTAAACCCATTGTAGACTCACCAAGAGTTGAACATACATCCATTCAGGGCATCCCCTACTACAAAGTGGTCTTAGCAGACTACATCCTGGTTCCACGCCAGCCAGGAACCTTCCACCTGGATTCCATAGCCATAGATGTAACACTTCAGGTGGTGCGCGAAACGGTGCCCAGCTGGCTGGAAGACTGGATGGATGACCCCTTCTTCGGACGAATCCTCCGGGGCTTCCGTATTCCAGACGTAGATTGGGTTACCGTCCATATTTCCAGTGATGTCCATCGGGTTGTGGTCAATCCTTTCCCCAAACCCCTACCAGACAACTTTTTGGGAATCACCGTACAGGGCACACTCGCTTTCAATGCCACCTTCTCCGACACAACCGTACGCGCCGGCGAGCCCTTCACCTACGAAATTGAAATCTACGGAAACGCCTTCCTCAAAGGCATCCACCTGCCCACACCCCCCTTCCCTGAACAATGGCTGGTCCAGGGACCGGAAATCGTTCGCGACCACCTGCGACGAACAGCCAATTACATCCGCGCATACCGGCGCTACCGATGGATGATCACAAGTCCCGACTCCGGACAATTCCACATCCCTGCCTGGACCTGTACCTACTTTGACGGACGTACGCGCCAGTACCAGCAAATCACAATCCCTCCACAAACCATCACAGTCCTGCCTGCCCAGCCCTCACCAACCACCGCCCAAACACACGCACCCACCAGCCCCTCCACACCACAGGATACCTCCTCCTATGCAACCACCTATGCCCACAACCTCACAAAATCCTTGCGAAGCACCCTCAACCAGTGGCTCTCCACACTGAAGACCTGGATTACCCGCTACCCAGCACCCATTGCCCTCGCCTCAGCAGGTATCCTGATCAGTGCACTGCTCCTCGCATGGTACCGGCGACGCCAACCACCTTGGTGGCAACCCTCCTGGCAAGCTGTACTCCACGCCTATCACAACGCCAACACCAACACCAACCATCCCGAACCCTATCTGCAAGCCCTACACCGGTTCCTGTGGACCGTCGCCCGTTCACTCCTGACACAAGCCTCAACACCACATACTATCCCTGACCCAACCCTCCCTGCAGCCAATTCCCTTCTGAGCACGACAACACCTGATTATGCCTCCCTGGACAGTTCCGGAATCCGCACGCGCCTGATCCAGAACGGCATCCTCTCAGAAGAGCAGGCACACACCTGGGAAAAACTCATCCGGACAGTAGAACAAGCCCTGTACGCCCAACCCCACAACACCCAGGTGGATATCCACCACCTCCACCAGGAAGTCCAGGCATGGTGGCAATCCGTGAAAAAGCAACTGCGCCAAAACCCAAAAAAGAAAACCACACCCGCCAACCTTTCCTGACCCCAACCATGCTGCAGGACATCGCATATTTGCGAGGACAGGCAATCCGAATCGCCGCAACCCCCGACTCACACATCCACCAGGGATGGCGCGTCTGGCTCCTGCACACCGGATCCAAACCCATCAACCACGTCCTGATCTCCGCCGTGGGCAAAGACCTCAAAGGACAACCCCAAACCACTACTTTGCGCCGGCACTGGACCATCCTCCATCCAGGCGATATCCAGTACGTGGAATCCCTCATCGCCCACCACAACATATTCCTGCACCTTTACTTGGTCTCCTACTGGATGGACCACCTCCTGTACGAACAATGGCTGGTCTTCCCCACCCAATCACTGACCCCTGAAAACCTCGTGCCCATCCCACAACTGGCAAAAGCCGGGGTCTATGCCCTCAACCAAAAGCGTATCTATTGACATTGTGGTGGGACCCGCCCACGAAGGCTTACGCTTAGACCAGTTCCTCTATCAGCGCTTCCCGGAGTTGCTGGTATCCCGTGCCTACGCCGCACGCACCATTCGCACCTCCTGCTTAAGCGATGGACAACGCCGACTCAAACCCGCTACCCGCCTCAAAGCCGGGATGCGCATCCAGGGTATCCTGCACCTGGACACGCCTCCCCAACCCGACTACGCACCCCAGCCAGGCGAACTCCCCATCCTGTATGCCGACTCAGAAATCATCGTCGTGAATAAACCGGCGGGACTGGTCGTCCATCCAGGACGCGCACACTGGAACAACACCCTCCTCAACCGATTGCTCTACCACTTTCCAGACCTCCAGCAAATGGAAGACCATCGCTTCGGGCTGGTCCACCGCCTGGACAAAGACACGTCGGGCGTGCTGGTCATTGCCCGGACTCGCCATGCCCACGTCTATCTGACACGGGCTTTCGCCCAGCGCCACGTCCAGAAAACCTACCACACAATCGTCTGGGGCGTCCCACCCTGGAAAGAAACCGAAATCAATGCACCCATTGGTAGAGACCCACGCAACCGACTGCGATTCACCACCGTTGCACACGGTAAACCCGCACGAACCTACTGCCGGCTCCTCTATCGCCAGGGAAACCTCTCCTGCTTAGAAGTAAAGCCCTATACGGGACGTACCCACCAGATCCGCGTCCACCTCGCCGCCTTAAACCTCCCTATCTTGGGCGACACCCTCTACGGCGGATGGACCAAACCCATCCAGGAATATTGCCAGAAAATGCAACTATCCATACCACGAATGCTGTTGCACGCTTCGCAATTGACGATTCCCCATCCAGCCACCTCTACACTGCAAACTTTTCATGCGGAATTTCCTGAGGAGTTCCGCCAGATATGGACGCACCTCGCTGAAAACGCTTCCACCAGGCCCAAACCCGAATAAGCACAGACAACCACGCCAGACCATACCGGGAACTTTTTCGGAAACAATGTCGTTTTTATAAACAGGGGGAGTGGTATGGGCTGGCAGACCCGTCCAGGTGAGTACGCCAGTATACCGCAAACTTGCCTGAACCGCCACGCACAACTCCCGGTCCAGTCCAGCAGACAATCCCGTCTTGACGAGCCCAAAACCCTCACTGCAAAAATCCAGGCGCCATGGCAGTGGATACACTCCTGGTTATCGCCCTGGCATTGCTGGTAATCTTCTTCCTGGGGAAAGTCGTCGTCCTGGTTCGTCCCCACCAGAAAGGCTTAGTAGAACGCCTCGGTAAGTTCCACCGGCAACTGGAACCCGGCATCCACTTCATCATCCCATTCATTGACCGTGTCATCAAAGTTGACATGCGCGAACGCGTCGTGGACGTACCGCCCCAGGAAGTGATCACCCGCGACAACGTCGTGGTGACCGTAGATGGCATCATTTACTACCGGGTTATGGACCCACAAGCCTCCGTATACCGTGTGGGGAACTTCGTTCAAGCCGCAGTGAATCTCGCCCAGACCAACCTGCGGAACATCATTGGCGAACTCTCCTTAGACGAAACCCTCACGAGCCGCGAACTGATCAACACACGCCTGCGCACCGTACTGGACGAAGCCACCGACGCCTGGGGCGTCAAAGTTACACGCGTGGAACTCAAACGCATTGAACCACCCGCCGACGTCACCGAAGCCATGCACAAGCAAATGAAAGCCGAACGAGAGAAACGCGCAATGATCCTGGAAGCAGAAGGTTATCGCGAGTCGGAAATCCAGCGCGCCGAAGGGATCAAACAATCGGAAATCCTGAAAGCCGAAGGAAAAGCCCGTTCTATGCAACTGATTGCCGACGCTAAGAAATATCAGCTGATCCGCGAAGCGGAGGGGCAGGCAGAAGCCTGGCGAACCATCCTGAAAGCACTGCGGGAATCGGCACCCAACCGCGAAGTCATCACACTCCAGTACTTAGAAGCACTGAAACGGCTGGCAGAAGGGCAGGCAACCAAACTCATCGTCCCCATGGAATTGTCCGGGCTGGCAAGCTTACTGGAGCTGGCTCGGGCACGCGAATGGCTGCCCTCCACAGTAGACGGCGGAACAACAACCAGCTCAGGAGGCACACCGCTCAACGGAGACAGCAACAGCAACGGCGGAACACAAACCAATGGCGGCAAAGGATAAACGAACCTCGCGCTTCAAGCATCCCATCACCTTAGAAGGACGGGCTCTCCATCCGGAGAGCCTAATGATGAGCTATGGGTATGTGCCCGAATGGTCAGAAGGCGCTTTGAAATGCCCGATTTTCCAGACATCCACCTTTGTCTTTAAAAGTGCCGAAGAGGGGAAGCGCTTCTTTGAAATCGCCTATGGACTCCGGGAAAAAGGACCCGACGAGAAAATCGGGTTGATCTACAGCCGACTGAACAACCCCGACCTGGAAATCTTGGAAGACCGCTTAACCCTTTGGGACCGCGCCGAAGACTCCGCCGTATTTGAAAGCGGAATGGCCGCTATTGCGACGACGTTCCTGGCACTCTGCCAGCCCGGCGATACAATTCTGTACAGTGAACCGCTCTACGGAGGCACTGAATTCCTGCTGACAGAAATCCTTACGCGCTGGGGCTTAAAACCCATACCCTTCTTAGCCAGGAACCACCAGGAAGAACTCCCTGCTTTAGCGGAACGCTATCGGGATTCGCTCCGACTCATCTACATTGAAACACCTGCCAACCCCACCAATGACCTGGTAGACATCGCATTTTGTGCAGATATTGCGGAAGCCCTCAACCAGCAACGCGAACGACCGGTACTCCTCATCGTAGACAACACCTTCATCGGACCACTGTGGCAACACCCTTTAGCCCATGGGGCAGACCTCGTCATCTACTCAGCAACCAAGTTCATTGGAGGGCACAGCGATGTAGTCGCGGGCGCCGTGGTCGGACCCGCCTCACTCCTCTCCGAAATCAAAAAGCACCGTTCTATTCTGGGAACGATGGCAGGTCCCTGGACAGGCTGGCTGCTCATGCGCTCCTTAGAAACCCTGCGCCTGCGCATGACCGCACAAATGCACAATGCCCGACGAATCGCACGATACCTGCAGGAACACCCCCGCGTAGAGCGCGTCTACTTCCCGGAACTGCTCCCGGAAGACTCACCACAATTTGCCATTTACCGAAAACAATGTCTGGCACCAGGCTCTATCGTCTCCTTTGACATTGCCGGCGGAGAGAAAGAAGCCTTTCGCTTCCTCAATGCCCTCAAACTGATCAAGCTGGCAGTGAGCCTGGGTGGAACCGAATCCTTAGCCGAACACCCGGCAACAATGACGCACTCCGACATCCCCCCGGACAAGCAACGCGTTATGGGCATCACCGAACAGATGATCCGCCTCTCAGTAGGCGTGGAACATCCTGAAGACCTGATCGCCGACCTAGACCAGGCACTGCGTAAAGCCTTTGCCCCTGCCTGACACCAGAATGCACACGCACCACCCTAAGGATCTATGGACTGCGAACCGGTTGACCACCCCCTCAGGCGTCCAGACCGTCCGACTCAGTACCTATGGATGCCTGGTCTGGAAACACCACGTGTTTGTCGTAGAAGAGCCATTTCCCGGCTTTCCCAAGCCACTGGTTAAGTTTCCGGGCGGGGGCGTGGCACCCCAGGAAGACCTACGACAAGCGCTCATTCGCGAATGGCAGGAAGAACTGAATGTGCGCATTCGCGTAGAAGAACTGGTGTATGTGAATCCGTTTCCCGTTCGGTCAGCAGTCTATCCCGCCGCACGCGTCCTGGCATTTTACTGGCGCGTGACGATACCGGACCCCACTGCCCTCACAGGAAAAGGCTTGTGGCTGCCTTTGTGCCCCTTAGAAACCGAACAATTTGCACTTCTTACAGATCGTATGGCATTTCTTCACTTGCTGCCCAAAACTTTTTTGGACGTCAAAAACGAAAAACAGGAAAACACTTTTGACAGGTTTGTTTCCGGAAACTACCCTAAGTTGTCCACTGAAAGGGATTGAACATGTACCTGCGATTAAATGGGAAGGGCGATGGAACCGGCAGGATTGCCCGAAGAGGGCACGGTCTTCCGTTTGAAACGCGGCTACGATATCCGGATCATCGGTGAAGCCAAAAAGGAAGTGCGCCCTATAGCGGACCCACCGCGCACCTGCGCATTGAAGCCCCCGGATTTTCCGGGTTTATCACCCCTGCCCAAATTGCATGTCCGCGAAGGTGAAGTCAAAGCGGGAACACCCATCTTCTGGGATAAAAACTTTCCGGGGGTGGAATGGGTCTCACCCGTCTCAGGCGAAATCGTGGAGATTCGCCGGGGGAAAAAACGTGCGATTCTGGAAATCGTCATCCTTGCAGACAGGGAAATAGATTACGTGGAGTTTCCCCGGGAAGACCCCTCTGGGCTCAGCGCCGACCGTATCCGTGAGCGCCTCCTCAAAAGCGGATTGTGGACATACCTGATTCAGCGCCCCTGGGGAATCGTCGCCCACCCCGAGCGCAAGCCCCAGGTCGTACTGATCTCCGCCTTTGACACCGCACCCTTAGCACCAGATATTGACTTTCTTTTAGAAGGCAACGAAGAAGACTTTGAATGGGGATTGCGTGCACTGCGCGCACTGGTTGGGGAAACGCCTATTTTCCTGTGCTTATCGGCGGACCGCCAGCACAATGAAGTACTCTTAGCGGTAGAAGGTGTGCGTCGTTACTGGTTTTCGGGTCCACACCCTTCGGGGAATCCCGGCATCCAGCTGCATCACATTTATCCGGTTTACCGGTCAGACCGCTTAGCCTGGACGATTCGCCCCCACCATCTGGTGTACTGGGGTAGGCTATTCCGGAAAGGCATCGTGGATCTGCGCACAAAAATTGCGGTGGCAGGGTGCGAAGTCCGTAACCCCGCCTATTACGAAGGCATCGTAGGAGCAAATGTCCAGCCATTCTTAGGCGGTCAACTGACCGAGCCGGCAGATCGCCTGCGCATCATCAGCGGAAACGTCCTGACGGGCAAAGCAGTCGATCCTCAGCAGGGGCACTTGGGCTGGTACGACAACCTGATCACCGTCATTGAAGAAGGGGACTTTCCGGAATTTATGGGCTGGCTGATGCCCACTTATCCACGCCCCTCAGTGGCAAGGACAATGCTGGAGGGCTGGCTCTGGCAACTCGGCATACCCATACGCTTCCACGTCAATACCAATACCCATGGCGAAGAGCGACCCTTTGTGGTTACGGGCGAGTACGAAGAAGTGCTCCCCATGAACCTGTACCCTCAGCA
>JALWYU010000097.1 GCA_026992635.1 Bacteroidota bacterium
ACAGAGGCAACCAGTAAGGAAGCGTTAAGAGTGATGCAGGTGTTGGGCGTACCAACTGATAGAGTAGTGTTGTCCAGGCACTGAAAACGAAATGGATTAAACAAATGTGATGAATTGATTAAGTGAGAGGTGGAGGGAAAAGTGTCAAACTCGGGTTGAAGGCATTGAGTTTAACCTGGGGTGTGTGGGGTGTGTTGCCCATGAAGAGCACGTACCGGTTCTGGAACCGGTTGTGGAGTCAGCGAGAGGTGAATGCCACGTTGCAACCGCCAACAATCAGTGAGGTGCTGGAGTATGTGGGCAGGCGTCCGTATGCTCGTTTGACCATGGGCGCCTGGTTCCTGTCGTTGCGTCCTGACCGTCCTTTGCTGTTTGACATGACACATCTGTTCACTTGGAGCGAAGGGATAGACAGTTCGTGCATAGGCTGGAATGCGGAGAAGAAGTGGCTACCACAGGTGCGGACGGCACTGGTCAGTGCGGGCGACCGGCTCGCTATCCTGGAGATGGCAGGTGGCGACCTTCATGAACTGCACATGCTCCAACACTTACAGGAGAGTTTATTTGAGTCGGAGAAGATCAGCAAGCCGTTGACGTTGGTTTCGGACAGGGCGTGCGTGAGTCGGCAACTGGTTGAGCGTCTCCTGTCTGCTGGTCAGCCATTTGTGTTGCCTTTGCGGAAGAATATGGTTTCTGAAGATTTGTATAGCAGGCGGCCGGAGCGATATTTCAAGTTTTGCAAGCGTCGGATAGGATGGCTGGAAGCGAAGGAACAGATTGGCACGTACACTGTCCGGTTGCTGTGATTTCACGACCCTGTGCTGGGTGGTTATCAGGAGAAAGACAGGCGATGGCTTGCGGAGCGGGAGCGACGGACATGAAAGCAAGTGAGGTGTTTGAGTTCTACAAGATGCGCCAGCATGTGGAGCAGGTTGTGGACAGGCTAAGGAATCACATTTTGGCGGAGGGTTCTTACATGCGGAATGACGATCAGTTGCAGGGCTGGTTGTGGGTGGTGTTGCTTGCCTTGCAGGTGCACTGGTACATCTTAGATAGGCTGAAGGCGGTGGGATTATTGAAGCACTGGAGTGTAGATGAGGTGTTGCGTGAGTTACGGGAGATAAGACGTGAGCCCACGCCTACGGGTTGGCGACTCACGCCTGTTTCTCGGGGTGTAAGGAACATGCTCACTAAGTTGGGGTTTGATCGGTTCATATGGGGATAAAAGAGGAGATTTGTGTTGAAGTTTTTTGCGTTGCAGGTAGCGACGTTGATGGAACAGAAGTTGGCGGAGGCGGGTTTAGGTATTTCGTGGCGGAAGGCAGTGGATTTGTTGCGAGATGTTCAGGCGGTGAAAGTATCGTTTGCGGATGGGACGGTCAGTTGGGTACGCACAGAGGCAACCAGTAAGGAAGCGTTAAGAGTGATGCAGGTGTTGGGCGTACCAACTGATAGAGTAGTGTTGTCCAGGCACTGAAAACGAAATGGATTAAACAAATGTGATGAATTGATTAAGTGAGAGGTGGAGGGAAAAGTGTCAAACTCGGGAACTGGCGAATTTCAGGTGGATAGCGCAAATGTATGCTCAGCACCCGATAGCAATTCCTCCACTTTGTCCAGTTTGCCGTCTATGAGTGCTCACCACACGATCGCCACGCTTCACGTTCCTGGCTCATAGCCTTTTCCAGGGCTCCCTCAGCAATTTGTTGCGGTTGCTTTCGGATTTGTTCCTTAACTTGCTTGTAGGTGTGTGAGGAAGCCCGAAAGGGAGAGGGAGGGATTTCCTCCCCTCCTTTTCGGGAATGTTGCTGGTAAACAGTATGTTGTGCCAGGCTCTCCCTGACACAATTTTTGAAACACTCCCTTCAGAACCAGGACGGGGATGTTTGGGTTTTGGCTATGGGGAATTGCTCTTTCCTTTCATAGGGATTAAATTTTGACAAACGCATTGCCATGATGGGTTATTTCGGATAGAGGAAGTAAACAACCCATATGACATGTAGATTAACTTAAGGGTTTGGCTTTGAAACATTCCCCGTCATCGCCGGCTATACCAATTCCTTTGGGCAGGGCTCTAACGACTTCTACATCCTCAAACTCAACCCCAACGGAAACTTTATCTCGTGTCCTGGCGGATGCCAAACTGCCGCCAGCGGAACAACCAGTTCAGGGGCATACACCACAAGTGGCGGACTCACCGATTCGGGCGGAATCCTCAGCTCAGGCGGAACCACCAGCTCCGGCGGAACACTTACGAACATCTGTCCATAAGCTACTCCACTTGCGATTGCAGGGGCTTATCCCGACGGCGAATCTCCAGATGGATACCCAGACCTGCCGAAAAACGTACTTCCACAAAGCGCCAGTACGCATCAAACAGGTGTTCACCCACAATCCCCTTCAAATGGACGAACAAATGAAACCACTGGTAAAAGTACAGGTGATAGCCTATGGTGAATGCAACCGAAGGATTGACACCCCATTGGTTGCCCGTGCGCATTTGGACCAGACTGAGTCCCGGTTGAAAAGCCACGAACAGGTCATGCATGGCGAATTGCCAGTGACGCGCAATGCCTGAAAATACTGAATGGTAGGCAATAAACCGTGGGGCGCTACCACCGTTGCCGTCTCCGCTCAGTGTACTGCCCAGTTGCCCCAGAAAGTAATAAGAGTCCGAAAGCCAGGAAATGTTCGCACTCGGATAAACCTGGAGAATGCCATGGGCGAAGAAATAGCCCTCAAACCGATGAAAATTGAAAGCGGGAGTAAGTGTCAGACGACTGGCAATGCGCTCGGGAACAGGGAGATTTGTACTGGCTTGCTCGCTGACTGGAACCAGCTGCGCAGGCGCTTCTCTGAAAGATGATGGTGCCCGATCCCCGGAAGAAAGCATGTCATTCGGTCCAGCCAGACTCTGCATAAGCAATACAGCGCCCACACCCAATTGCATACCTGGCGTGTACCTCCCGCTCATTGGTTGTTGCCTCCCCATAGCCGGAACAATCTATAGCTGACGCTCACCGTAATCAGCAGATGCCCTTCTAAAAAGGAGTAGGGCGAACTGGCAAAGTGCACACTTCCGGCTGGCTGACGAATCGCACGGATTTCCTTTGTCAGATGAAACATGTACTGAACCGTAAGGGAAAGGTCAGCGCGCATGGTGAGAAAATAATGCGTGCCCAACCCCGCCTGCACTGCAGATCCCCAGCGATCCGCAAAAACTTCAGGATTGGCAATGAGACTTTTCCGATTGTAATCAAAGCAATGCCCAGCAAGAATGTACGGTAGGAAGTGGGATGGCGAATGCTCATTCATTTTCACCAGATAGAAAAGGACAGACCATCCAATGTGGTAGTAGAGGCTCCGAACGCCCGGAGGTACATGAATCAGAATGTAGTCCAGATACCATTCGGTGTTGACGCGGGGACTCAGCTGGATTCGGTGGTGGCCACCCGTACCCAATCCGGGGTTCACGCCATCGGTGCTGAACAGGCTGACGGTAGAACGAACGCCTGCACTCACCACACCCGCACTATGCCAAAATGAACGATTGGGGGAAAGCGTTCGCGACCAGGCGAAATTCAGATCCAGTACACTCAGCAGTACGCAATAGCTCGCCGCGATGACAAACCGGAAAGGGAACAGGTCAACATACAGTAGCCCATGCAGGCTGGATTTGCTGACCATAAAGTGCTGGATTCCTGTCCATTAAGCAGGGTCTGCAGACACGTTTACTGCTCAGGATTTTGACAGGCTTAAACGATGGAGGTGGTGGTGGTAGTGGCGGCGTCGGCAGGCGCTGGACGCAACACCCGAACGTAAGCACCCATACTGAAAACGGTCAATTGGGGGCGCAGCCGGCGAATCACAGATTCAGCAACGTCCGACCGGTAACCGCCAGCACAATGGACGACCACAGGCTTATCTGCCGGAATTTCCTCTATGCGTTCGGGCAGTTCATCCAGTGGGATATTGATAGCGTGGGCAAAGAACGGGCCCGTGGTTGCCACTTCGGCAGGTGTACGCACGTCAATAATCGTAAACCGATGAGGTGCGGACTGAAATTCCTCTATCGGGAAGCGAGGTGCCTGACTCTTTAAATCCGAAGGAGTGAGAATTTTGAGGCCTGCCACAAAGGGCTCATAATAGATTTTGGCTAAGCGCCGCAAGTACTTTAGCAGGCTTTCAGCATCGTATCCCGCTAAGTAAAAGCGGTCGCCTGGCTTGAAAAAGGTTCCAATCCAGGTTTCCACATTTTCATTCCAGATGTCCGGAATGTTGATGGCGCCAGGTATATGTCCGGCAAGATAGTCTTCGTGCGCGCGAATATCCACGACGGGTACCTCCTCTTCCAGCGTGTCAACAAAGGGTACGCGTACCAGAGTGGTTTCAAGCGGAGGTGCTCCTTCTATATTGGTGTGCACGTCGTAAGCAAAATATGCCGGGATAAAGGGTTGATCCGCCAGTAGACGCCGGATGAATTCGTCTTTTTCGCGAACATGAAATGCCCAGTTCTCCTGTTTTTCCCGGGCAATTGTGGAGACGGTTTCTTCGCGCATAGAGCGCCCACATAGCGAACCCTTACCATGGGCAGGGTAGACGCGAACATAGCCCGGCAATTCAGCAAAAACCTCGTGGATTGTGTGGAACATCTGGCTGGCAAGGCGCTCACGTTGCTCCTGAATAGAACCTGCTTGCTCGCGCAGGTCAGGCCTGCCCACATCACCGATAAACAGGGAATCGCCGGTGAATACTGCCAGGGGTTCGCCATTTTCGTACAGGAGATAGGAATTATGGTCCGGCGAATGGCCAGGCGTAAATAGTGCTTCTACCTGAACGGACCCTACCTGAATTCGCTGGCGGTCATCTATTGGTTGATGAGGGTACTTTGCCTGAACTCGCGGATTGATGTAGATCGTTGCGCCCAGCCGCTCATACAGTTCTTTATGGGAGGAGACAAAGTCTGCATGTGGATGGGTTTCCAGCACTGCCACGAGCCGCGCACCTTTTTGCTGGATCCAGTCCAGATATGGCTTGGGATCCCTGCCCGGATCAACGAGTGCCGCCTCGCCATTGCTGACGAAAGCGTAGCCAAAATGGGCTAAGGGTTTGTCTACGAATTGTTTGATTTCAACCATGGGTTGGGGATTTCTCAGGCGCCCTGTACAGAAGTTTGTTCACCGGGGTGAAGAACTTCTTCTTCCTGAATGACGCCTTGTTCAATGAGCTTCTGGAGTTTGGGCTGGATAACGACCTGACAGTAAGGTTGCCGCGGGTGACGAGCAAAGTAATTGTGGTGGTGGGGTTCAGCCTGCCAGAACTGGTCTAAGGGTTTGACTTCGGTGACGGGTGGCTTACCCCAGTAGATGTGCGCCCGCCGTAAGGCTTCTTGAATTACAGGGAGTTGCTCATCCGAAGTGTAAAGAATAATAGACCGGTACTGAGGACCAATGTCGTTACCCTGGCGATTGGGCGTCGTCGGATCATGCGCGGCAAAAAAGATGTCCAGGATTCGGGCTAAAGGGATTTGTTCCGGGTCAAAGCGCAGGCGTACGACTTCGGCATGCCCCGTCCTCCCTGTGCACACGTCTTCATAAGTGGGCTCGGGATAGTCCCCACCTGCATAGCCTGGCATGACTTCCACGATACCAGGCACCCGACGAAACACGGCTTCCATACACCAGAAACACCCACCACCCAGCACAATGGTTTCCGTCTCCCGATTCACGAACCCCTGACTTTTTGAATGAAACAAACTTTGCTGGCTTCGGGTTCCCGAACAAAAACAGCCAGAATTTCGTTTTACAAAAGAACGAAATTCGCACCCGAATCCGTACTTTATCCTCCAGAAAAAAAACTGGCTCGCCATGAACCAGGCACTGGATGTACTTCGGCAAACCACCATCCTGAACAATTCACTGGAGAACTGGATCATCGCACTCATTATCGTGGTGCTGTTCGTAGTGGGGGAGTGGCTCTTTCGCCGGTATATTCTAAGGCGGTTGCGCATACTTGCCCGGCGCAGCCAAACCTATCTGGACGACTTTCTCGCAGACTTCTTCATGAAAAACATCAACAGCTGGCTTATGCTGATCGTGGGTGTATACGTTGGCAGTCAGTGGCTGACCCTACCACATTTCATTACGCGTGTCATCTACTTTCTGTTCATTCTGGCAGTGACGATGTATGGTGCGTTTTTCCTGACGGCATTTCTGGATTTTCTGATCAAGCGCCGATTGATTGCTGACGAATCCAAATACACGGATATTGAGCTGCGTGCCCGTCAATCGTTGTTCCGAACCTTTTCCGTGATTCTGAAGGTGTTGATCTGGCCACTTGCCTTCATCTTGGTGCTGGACAATATGGGTTATGATGTAACCGGATTAATTGCCGGGCTGGGCGTAGGGGGTATCGCCATCGGCCTGGCATTGCAAAGTGTGTTACAGGACATTATTGCTTCTTTCTCTTTGCAGATTGATCGCCCCTTTGTGGTAGGGGAGTGGATTCAAATTTCCAACGATGTGATGGGCACCGTAGAGCATATCGGGATTAAAACCACGCGCGTACGGAGCTGGACAGGCGAACAGCTCTCTATACCCAACCGATTGCTCACCGACTCCATCATCCGGAATTACGGGCGGATTCGGGAACGACGCGCAACCTTGAAAATTGGAATCGTGTACGAAACGCCCATTGAAAAAGTTCAGCGGGTCTCGGACCTGCTCAAGCAAGCGGTAGAAAGTGTAGAGAAAACCCGATTTGAATATGCCAGCTTTAAGGAATTTGGCGATTTCAGTCTGGACTTCCTGCTGGTCTTTTATGTTCTGGATCCCAGTTATCGGGTTTATCTGGCAAAAGTAGAAGAGGTCAACACCCGGATCATGGAGATTTTCCAGCGGGAAGGCATTGAATTTGCCTATCCCACACAGATGCTGTATGTTCAGCAGGTTCGGGAGTCCGCACCGTCCTCAGACGGGGGTGAGTTACAGTCTGCCCAACGTGAATTGGCGTCTGCTTCGTCGGCTTCCTCTGGCACTTCCGAAAAATCCGTTCAGGGATGAATTTCAGAAGGAGCTTGGTGGTTGCAGGCGTGCTGGCTGGTAGTGTGGGTATTCAGGTTGTGTGGCAAAGTGGGGATGCCCAGTTGCTCGTGGGCAATAGCAGTCAGCCACCGGCAGGGGCAACCGGTGCCCCCGGCGAAATTACGTGTGCGCAATGCCACAGTGGTGGCAACTTTTCTGGGCCTATTTACCTGATTGTCAATGGGAGTGACACGCTCCAGCAATCCATGGATACTTTTCGCTATCAGCGCGATAGCCTCTATACGCTTCAACTGGAAGTCCACACGGGTGCTCAGCGCTTTGGCTTTGAAATGACTGCTTTAGACAGGTCAGGCAATCGTGCAGGTACGTTTCTTGTCACCGACGCGCAGAGGACGGTGTTGCTTTCGGCAGTGATTAATGGTGCTTCTCGTGAGTACATTGCTCATCGGAACGCCAATGCGCAATCGGTGTGGACGTTTCAGTGGCGAGCACCCTCCTGGGGCGATTCTATTTTTGTCTACCTGGCAGTAAATTCTGCCAATAATAATGGGGCGACCAGTGGCGATGCAATTCATGTTTTTCGCTTCCTGTTCCTGCCGGACTCGCTGACCGGAACAGGCGGTGGCGGCGGCGATACACCCATTACGGGGCTCGCTGCACTGAATGGTCTGGAAGAAACTTCGGTATATGCAGAGTTGCGGATCTACACCATAGATGGCAGGCTGATTTATCAGGCTTGGAACGTCCCGGCAGATGCCGTGATGAGGCATGTCGCACATGTCCGGATGCGCACACAGCGCAGTACCTGGGGTTCATCATTACTTCTTCTGTGGTTGCGTCCTGTGGGTGAGGATAGCGAGCCAAAGGCGCGCTGGCTGTTTGATTAACGCAAATTAGAAGTAGGTCTGGAACCAGGCAACAAATGCAGAAGCGGCAAATCCCAGTGCACCCATTGCATGCAACAGAAACACGGACGTATCGGAATACCAGCGTGGTGTCAGGAGCAGAGTCAGTTCAATGCCTGCCAGGATGAGGACACCGCCCATGATGGGCAGATACCAGTGGAGGCGATAAGCGGTCCAGAATGCAAGGGCATACGCGATCAGGACAAAGGCACTGATCAGGAGGCGGGCAGTTCGCAGGGTCAGAACCGTTGCCAGTGTTGGAATTCCGGCGTTCCGATCGCCGGGGACGTCCTTCAGGTCAATGACGTGGGCGCTAAGCCCAATACCTACTAAGGAAAAAACCAGAAATTCTGGAGGGAATCCACTTAGCGAACCAGTTGTGAGCAGCCAGCCAATCAACAGGTGGACAAGCGCAACGCCACCAATGAGTAGTTTTCCTATGAAGAGCACACGTTTGAGTCGGAAAGGCGGTACGGAATACAACCAGTAGAGCAGGAATGGGGTAGGGAAGAGCACTCCGACCAGTGCCGTGGCTGCGTTCGTAAAGAAAAACAATGTATTGAGTGTTGCAATGGATATGATGAGTACGACTACACGCCAGACTTCGGGAGGTGTGGTCAGGTTGGCAGCCAGTGGGCGATGGGGTTCGTTGATGCGGTCAGCGGCAATGTCAAAGATATCGTTGACAAGGCGTGCGCCCGCCAGCCAGCAATACAGGGTAAAGCCTGCCAGTACGAGCGGAAAAGCAAAATGGGGCTGGAGGGGTGCGCTAGGGTGGACAGCCAGTGCGCCGCCCCCGATGGCGGCAAGCATCAGTCCATAGTAAAAAAAGAAGCGCAGGAGGGAAGGCAAATCAGTGAGGACTGCAGTAAGCCAGGGGTAGTGGGCTGAAAGGAGGAAAAGAGAAAAAAGTGTAAAGAGACTGCCTATGATAGGGAAGTGCATGGATGCGTGGATAGGACAGTGAATGAGCTGGGCAAGGAGAGTGGGATAGGCGCCCAACATCCACAACCCACTGTAAATCAGTATTGTAACTATGATTGCGCGTCGCCACCCAGAATACAAAACAGTGAAGCCCAGAATCAAGAGCAACATAACAATAATTTCAACGAGCAAGCCCGGCGTCAAATTGCTATTCATCAGCAGGAAAGAAGCAAAAATGTCAGGAAATTCGCTATGGGAAACCGTCAGAAAGGTGGGAAAGGCAGACCGATAAGTGCCCAGTACAAAATCCACGGCAGGTGCGAGCAGAATTAAAGGTGAAAAACGCGCAGTAAGATTCCAGGCAAGCGCATACGGCCACCTGCCCAAATACACGAGAACCAGTATCGTATAAGCAAACGCGGTACTGAACCACACGAACTGATAAAGTATGGAGAGTCCGTCTATGTAGCCCTGATGGTAGAGGGCGGCTTCCAAAGCGATGCGCAACACAATGACAGCAGGAATCGTTACCGGGACATAACCTGAAATACCTGAGGAAAGTGTGGAAAGGCGGTGGGTCAGCCAGGAATCAGGTGTCATCCTTATTTCTGAATCCGGAAGAAGGTATTCCCTATCTGGACGAGGTAAACGCCGTGTGCAGGGGGCAGGCGTAAGTACCCGCGGCGCTCTGCAGGCAGGAAGCGACCCGTTGCAACCACCTGTCCCGCTGTATTGTACAGCAGGATGCGGTCCGGAGGTTTAACAGAAGTGGTTTGCCAGGTCAGGATCAGCCAGTCGCCCTGTTGTTCCCATCGGAAAGGAAGGGTGTTAGACTGGGCAGCGTAGGAGGCGGAGGAGATAGGTACCGCATTGCTGGATTTTCGTTCGCCCGTAATGAGATAGGCGTCCACACGGAGAAAGTCCATTTGTTGCAGGATGGTGTCTGGGACCGTCCAGGTGTATTCCTGCTGGGTGGGAGTATAGGGGATTCGTGCCAGGGTCTTTTCGGTTTGGCTGGTGGTTGTCCAGCCTGTAACGAGGAATTCGCGGACGTGGTCGTTGCCTTCCCATTGCCAGGTAAGGAGGGTTTGTCCTTCGGGTGTCGTGAGGAGGCGTGCGCGCAGGACTTCCAGGGAAAGCACGCAAACGTTGGTAACCTGAACCGTTACAGTGTAGGAATTGCCACAGGCATCGGTGATTACGGCTGTGTAGGTGGTTGTCGTGCCATTCCCCGGGGGATTGGCAGTGATGCAGGAGGGTGCACCGGTGCTGGAGGTGGTTCCAATTGGGTTTCCGTTTTCGTACCAGTTGATGGTGTAGTTGGGCACGCCAAATTGTGGGTCTACGCAGAGGTCAACAGGCAGGTCAGGACAGTCAACTGTGACGGATCCGGATTGTCCTTCGGCGGTCATTGTGCCTTCTACGGTTCGTCCTTCTATGGTGACGGTGAATTGTCCGGCGAGTACTGCCAGTTCAGAAGTGTAGCAACCTGCGGCGGCGCTGGTAAAGCAATCGGCACAGCATCCTCCCTGGCAGTAATGGTTGTTGGGGTTGGCAGGTGGGCCAGGTACGTAGCATTGTTCTAAGTGCCAGAGGCGTGCACGGAATGTAAGGGTGTAATCGTTGCATTGTGGAGCGAGGCAAGTAACGAAAGCGGGGTTGGCAATGGGTGTTCCACCACAGGTTCCACATCCGACGGCACCACAGTCTGAGCAGGATCCGGCTCCATTGCATGCGTTGGGACAGATGGTGGGTGCGTTGTAGCAGGTGTAGTAAAGGGTTCCCCCGGGATCCCATACGTTGCATGCATCGCTGGCGACTTTGAACCATCCATGTCCGAGGCAGGGGTAGTGGTGGTATTCATTGCCCCATCCGTCAGTTACGTTGCACATAGAGCCGCAGGGGCTGCCCGCGGGCATAGTGGTGTAGGTGAGGTTCCAGATTGCGTTGGTGAGTTGGGCGCCGCCCAGACCTGTGATGGTAATGATGCAGTCGCAGTTGGGTTGTGCGCCCAAGTTCCAGCAGTAGCCATTCCCTGCGGCGTCGTGTGAGAATCCGCAGATGGTGGGGTTGCTTCCTGTGACGGAAACCAGTGGGTCAATAAAGAGGGGAAAGTCAGCGTTGTGCAGAATATGTCCGGGCACGGCGATATCCAGGATAGCGGTCTGGTTATCCAGAATTTCAAATCGGTAGGTGAGTCGTGCGATTTCTTTGTGGAGGTTGTTGAAGAGGCGAGCGGGATGCAAAGCGATGAGGGCGGCGTTTCCAGGGGTTTGGGGCGTGAGGTAGAGGGTGTTGCCTGTCCATGCGAGGAGGTCGGTCAGATTTAAGCCTGTAATGCGCAGGGTATCCCGGATGATAAGGAGGCAAGAGGGGCATACCCAGTTTTTGATGGCGGTTTCCAGGTAGTAGCGGACATCCATTGCGGCGGGTGCAACGACGATACGTCGGCTGATCCCTTCCTGGATGCTGGTTTCTATCCATCCGCTGGATCCGATCTGGTGGGTGCCACGTTGGGCGTAACGGGTTTGGAGGGTGGTGGCGCCGGATCGGACGATGAATTGCTCGCGCAGTCGGAATTCCCAGGAGAAGTTGTCGGCGTAGATTCGTGCGAAGTGGAGGGCGGTGTCTATGAGGATGTGTGCTTCGGGCAGGTGTGCACTGAACTGGCTGGGGTTCAGGTCGTCAGGAAGCAAGTAGGGGTTGCTGGTGCGGAGCCAGCCGTTTTCATCGGTCCAGTGGAGTGGTCCGTTTGCCGCCTGGATGTAAATCCGGTTGGGCTGGCGAATATGGATGAATACCCGTTGTGTGGGGGTACGGAGGTGGATGAGTTCTATGCAGGAGTCGCATTGTGTGTTGAAGGGGAGGAGTCCGAATTCGGGGTGGTCGCGGAAGGGTTCGGGTGTCATTTGCCAGAGCATATCCAGGATGTCGTTTCCATAGCGTTCTCGTACAGATTGGGGAATACCCAGAAGCGGTCAAAGTACTGGGGCTGGATGGTTCGGGCGAGGGGCTGGGGTGGCTCGCCGGTAATGGGTTTGTGGTTGGGGACGTCAAAGCCTGCTCCTGAAAAGAAAGAAAAGATGAAGAGCAAGAGCAAGGGCAGGGTGGCAAATCCGATGAGTATGGTCTGGATGAAGGAGGTGCGAGCTGGCGAGTCCGGCTTCTTGCGAAGCATGGACTTGCGGTTTTGGCAAATGATGTGCTTTGCCCGACTCCTTCTATAACCATAGACGTTTGAATTGCAAAGAAGGTTGCAAAGATTTGCTTTGTGCTGATTTTCAATCTGTTTTGTCTGGTTGGTCAGGATGAAGAATGTGGGAACTCTTTCTTGTGGCTAAGTCGTTTTAAAAATGGGGTAGTGTTTTCACTTTCTGAACTGCGCGGCGCGTAGCGTAGCAGATCATGACACGCAAAGCACAGGCACGGGTGTCCGACCGCCTGAACCGACTGATCGCTTCGCTGACACCTGGCCAGCGCCGATACGTTCGCCGCTGGCTTAAGCGCTGGCATCCCCATAGCCAAACGCACGCACTCGCCCTGTACGAATACCTGATCAAGCATCCAGACGCTTCGCATGCCCAAATTAAACAACACTTTGCCGGGAGTGGGTGGGTTTCCCAGCTGTCGGTCATCAAATACCAGCTCTATCAGGCAATTTTGAATGCCCTGGCAGAAAATCTGGATTCCACGAGCAGTCCGGTTTCACCGTCTGCCCTCCGCATTCTGTACCACATTCACGTGCTCATTGAGCAAAAGCTCTGGCAGGACGCACTCAAACTTTTAGATGAAGCCATAGAAAAACACCTTCAAACGGGTAACCACTTCATTTTGCTGGGCTTACTTCACTTAGTGTTGCGCCTGCACGCAGCCAGCGATTACAACCTGACCACTGATGGGCACATCAAACGCTTTCGGGAAATACAAGCCTGGCTGACAACCGATATCCAGGAATGGTGCGCCAATGCACTGGCTTTCCTGATGACGTTTTCTACATACAAGCACCGGGGACGGGCAGGGCTCTCTGACCCTACCACGCGCGCAATTTTTCAGTCGGCTTGCCAATACCTGCGCAAGCCCTCGGCAAGCACCTCCTTCCTGAACTTCTATTTGTACGCACAAGTTCAGTTGTTGCGTGCAGGCATGCAAGACGATTATACATCGGTTCTTGCCCTCGTAGAAGAACTGCACCACTTTGTTCGGGATAAGCAAATCCAGACACTTTACGCGGCACCACTGAGCAGCTACCTGCTCAACGCCATGATCACTCTTACGGAAGCGGGTTACCATGAACAAGCCCAAACCCTTTTGAACTATCTTCAGCAACTGGCATGCGTATGGAATGGTCGGGCTATGGTGGGGCATGCACTGATGGTTCAGCGCAACTATGTGGCGGCACTGCTCTATTTAATGGAACGTACCTTTGAAACAACCCACCAAATTCAAGAGTTTACACTGCGGGACCTCCATCTGATTAATCGCGTTGCCGACCAGCTCCCTGCAGAGGACTGGTTTAAAGCCTACATCTACATTACGCAGGCGAAGCTGGCATTTGTCCGGGGTGATTTGTCGGGTGCCCTGGACTATTTACGCTTTTTCCAGGAAGAAGGCAAAGTGACATGCGCACGGGATATTCATGCATACTCCTACCTGATTGCCGCCATTGCATACTTTGAGTTGGGAGACCTGAGTGCAATGGAAAAATACTGGAAACGGGCGACCTACTACCTGAAAAAAGAGAATCTACAGACGGAGGGGGTTCGTGCGATTTTGAATTTTCTGGGTCGGGCACGCTACCGAAGACCGAGCCGCGAGGAATGGGAACGCTTAGGGGAAGTGGTGAAGGGGGATAAGGTGGTGGGTCGGTATTTTTATTTTGGTTGGTGGGTGGCGTTGTGGGCTGGCGCAGGGTGCTGGGGTTCAGGGGGTTAGGAAAGGCGTGCACGCCTTTCCTAACCCCCTGAACCCCAGCACCCTGCGCCAGCCCACAACGCCCAACCGAATCCCCAAACTCCAAAAACGCCTGTCTCCAAGCACACCTCCGTACACCCACAGCGCACGACTTAACAACCGCCAGCCCTCTCGCACCTCACCCTTCTCAAGGGCAAAGTATGTCGCCAGCAAATACCGCGATGACCAGTACACCTGCAGATAGGGCGCATAAATCCGATGAAGATACTCGTCCGCAGTGATTTTCTCGTAGATGATCTGTGCTTGTTGGAGAATCGTATGGGCAGTCTGGGACGTGGCGCTCTGCCCTTCATGCGCAACCACGATTGTGTTGAAGCGGTTTAAGCGATGTAGCCGGTAGTAGGCAATGACGCGAATCCACAAATCGTAGTCTTCGGAATAGATCAGGTCGGGGGTTTCGTCAAAGCGAAAGTTGCGGTCACGGTAGATTTCCCGGTGAATAAACACGCCTGTACAGCTCAGAAAGTTCCCTTTCATAATGGCGAGAAACCGATTATGCAGGGAGGGAGCTGGGTATCGGTAAAGGAGGCGTCCTCGTGCATCGCAAAGCATCACACGGTTATGTAAAAAGTGAATTGTGGGGTCTTGCCGAATCAATGAGTGGGCGTCTTCTAAACATGTGGGACGCATCCAGTCGTCGGAATCCAGAAATGTTACGAAGATGCCCTCTGCCAGGTCCATTCCCCGATTCCGTGAATAGGCGCGCTCCCGATTTTGTGTGTTGCGTACAATACGGATCCGGGCATCTTTCGCCGATAAGCGACGAAGCACCTCCCATGTCCCATCCGTAGAACCATCGTCAATGATGATGACTTCAAAATAGGGGAAGGTCTGGTTGAGCACGCTTTGAACCGTCTTACCAATCCATTTCGCCCGATTGTACGTGGGAATAATCACAGAAAAAAAGGGACGATGCACAACCTGCATGACACCCTGACAATTCTTTGTGCACGGACCTTCTTGAATCGGACATAGGCACGAAAAAGGAACTTTTCTAAGACAACGATAGTTTCCCAGCCTTCAAAAAATAAAAATGGCGCGACAGGGGGGATGGGCGCAGACGATCCCTGTCATTCAACGATGGCTCTTGCCAATAGGTTTGGCACTGATTTCCCTGCATACTGCATGGACGCAGCAACATGTAACCCTCCTGGATACCGTACCCATCCGCTATCGGCACACACCCGGTATTCACCTGCAAATTCGCCCTTACCAGACTATGATGATGGGCTGGGCTTCATTTCCTGCATTATGGCTGGTGGCACGTATGCCGTATCTCGCCCAGGCAGACCTGAACATTCGGGGATTACCTTTTGAGTCTTCCCGACCACGAATCGGCAACATAGAACTCTACGACCCCCAAACCGGACACCACAACCTGAATCTTCCGGCAGGACGACTGGCAACCCACCTCTACTGGCAGGGGAATCACATTACACTCCAGCCACAAATCCGGCAACCAGCAATTCTCACAGAGGGAAGCCTCTGGCTCCAAAACCCCAACCGAACTGTTTATCCTGTGCTCTACCAGGAAATGGCATTGCCCCCATTCCACCTGGGATGGGCAACAACCCAGCCACTTACACTGTTCTGGCTGAGCTATTTGCCTGACCCCAACACCTGGCTCGGCATCCGTTACAATGATTTTGATGCAACCGGAATGTACGCCCCCACAACCGTACTACCCGTCGCCCGGGAACAAACTGCTGTCCTGCTCATGTATATCCGACGGAACACCTGGGAAGGTCTCACCCGATTCCACCACGACCAATTTCAGTACACCTATGTAAGCGCCGCAAAAGACACTTACTATCTGGAGAATCGCCACTGGACCTGGCGCTCAACCTGGCGCATCTACCAAGCCTGGACACACAAATTGAAGACGTACGTATTGTTCACCGTAGATGGCATTGCCAACCAAAAGGTGCTGGATGCCACAGGCAATCCATTCGTTTACCGTCTACTGCCCGGGGGTGGACTGATTGGCCATCTTCGCCAGCGCTGGCAAATCCAGATGCAAATCCAGTGGTCTTCGCTTGCCCACTTCTGGTTACCTCAGGGCGCAATTGTTTATCGCCACCCTCTGCAAAAGTCGCATACCGCAAGGAATGAACAGGCAAAGCCAGTGGCTTTCCTGGTCGCACGACTGGGCTATGCCGGACGGTTCGCCTCTTTCAATGAACGGTACTATACGGATCCGGTCCATCGTCCCGACAACCAGGGTATCCCTGAACAATGGGCGTATCTCCACATAGAAGTTTTACACACCCGGCGATTCCAAATCACAGCCCTGACACGTTACTTTACCGCACTGCGTGATTGGGTCTGGCAATCTGCTGATCGCCAGTGGCAAGCCCAAACCCTTAACCACATCTGGTTCGCAGGCATAGAAGGACTTGTCCGAATCCATCCATCTATACACCTTTCCGGCACATTCTATCGGTTCTTCCTGCCGGACAGCATCATGCAATCCCTCAAATATGTGGGGCGCACACCCCTGATCAAAGTGGGACTCCTCACCGCCTGGGGTGAATTCGTCTATCTCTACCAGCCATGGAGCACCCATCAACAACACGCCTGGCTCGTGAATGTCTATCTGCCCATTTACTGGCGCCACTGGACATGCACCATTGGAATTCGCGACTTACTTCAGCAATACCAGCCCACACCCTGGCAACCACCCTACCGGCTTATCTTCCTCAATCTTGTTTACCGCTTGCCCAAACCCGCAACCCAAATCAGTACCGAATCTCGCCAGTAAAGCACCCAGGCATCCGGTACAACGCCAGACTGACGCAGGGAATCAGCAAGGGTTCGTGCAGAACGCCTGTCCATCGGGCCTATAGCCAGCCGAACCCGCTCCCCTCCACGACGACGCAAAACTTTCAACACGTGGCCCACAACCGAATCTCGGGCATGTAACCACAACGCGAACTTTTGAGGTAGACGTAACGCCTGAACACGGCGTGCCGAAGCCACCACCACATAATACCCCGGCAAGTACTGAATGGAATCCACCAATTGCTGTCTACCACGATCTAAGGCATTTCCCCCAAACGACGACACCAGATCAGAGTCAACAGCTTGGGAGGACGTGTCCACAACCACCAGACTATCCTTCACGTGCCCACCGCCCCCATAACGACGCAACAACGCATGAACTTGCTGAAGAACACTATCAGGAGGGTACGAGACAGATTGCTCCCCTTCTTCACGGGCAGGTGTCAGAAACGTCTTCCACTGAACCCAGACTTTTTGCCAATCCCCACCGGACCACCACCACAACTGAAGAACCAGACCTGCCAAACCCAGAAAAACCAGAACCACCAAACTCGCCAGCAAAAAAGAACGCATCCGACCGGAACGCACCGCCGACGCAGAGGCAGACATCCCCACCCCTTCGTGCAGTGCGGGTTGTCCAATTCCGGCTGAAGGCAAAGAAGCAAATAGCGTGCCACCCCATGCCGGTGAAGGAAACACCTCTGGCTCCAGCAAAAACCATTCTCCATTCACAACACCAAACGTGCCCAGATACGGCACAGTAAACCAGAGTGCCTCTTTATGCACACTTTTTAACGTCTGAACAGTGCGATCCAGCCAGGACGCCGATAACTGACTCTGTTCCAGTAAACGAAGCAAAACACCACTGGTCGGAACCGACGGACGCCACCGAAAACCCACCCAGGCATACTGACCCCCTTCATTCAACCAGAATTCCCCCAAACCATATACCTGAACACGCCTGTACAACAGCACGCTCATCCGGATTAACCTGCCTAAGACAGCTTCCGCTGAGGCTGTGTCTTCCATGCCGCCCACCACCTTTTTGTACATCTCCCCTGAGTGGCTGAAACGATTTTTCCTCCACAGAAGTTTTACCTCCTGGAAACGTTTTACCTTTTGATAAGGTACGACAACAAAAGCAAGATGTCCATGCCCGCCCCATCCACCTACTTTGACCTGATTGACACGACATTTGATTTTCCCCAGGAAGGCATTGAACTCAAGCAGGGTATCCTCCACTTCTACAGCATCAACCTGATGGAACTGATCCGAAAATATGGTACGCCCCTGCGCGTGTTCTATCTACCGCGCATTGCCCAGCAAATCCAGAATGCCCGACACTGGTTCCACCAGGCTTTTCGCCGATACGGCTACACTGGCAAATACCTCTATGCCTACTGCACCAAAAGCTCACACTTCTCGTTCGTTTTATGGGAAGTGCTCCGCCACAACGTCCACCTGGAAATCTCCCATACGAACGACCTGGCAATCGTGGAATGGCTCTGGAAAAAAGGCTGGATCAATCAGGATATCCTCATTATCGCTAATGGATACAAAGAGCGAGCATACGCCGAACGGATCCGAGCCCTCTATCAGGCTGGCTTCCGAAACCTCATCCCCGTCTTAGACGACATTAACGAACTGGAATACTACGAAGGACTGGAACCTCCCATCCAGATTGGCATCCGAATCGCCGCCGAAGAAGAACCCACCTTTGAATTCTATACTTCCCGACTGGGGATCCGCCCCTCCGAAATCATTCCCTTCTACCAGCAACGCATCCGGAACCATCCATCCGTCCGCCTCCGTATGCTCCACTTCTTCATCAACACAGGGATTCAGGATAGCCCCTACTACTGGAGTGAGTTTTCGCGGGCACTGGAAATGTACATTGCCCTTCGGGATTTGTGTCCCGACCTGGATATGTTCAACATTGGAGGGGGATTCCCCGTACGAAATACCCTGCGCTTCCTGTACAATTACGAGGAAATTGTGGATGAAATTGTGTCGCAGATTCATCAGCGCTGTGCCCAGGAAAATATTCCCGACCCCCACCTCATCACCGAATTCGGAACATTCACTGTAGGCGAAGCCGGCGCACACCTCTTCCAGGTACTGGGCGAAAAAATCCAGAACGACGCCGAACGCTGGTACATGCTCAATGGCTCCATCATGCAATACATTCCCGATACCTGGGGACTGGGCGAACGATTCATCGTCTTACCCGTCAACTATTGGGACAAACCCTATCAGCGCGTGAATTTGGGCGGACTTTCTTGCGATGCCCACGACTATTACAACTCAGAAGTCCACCTCAACCATGTTTTCCTGCCCATCCTGCCCGAAAACCCACAGGAAGAGCCCCTCTACGTGGCATTTCTGCACACGGGTGCTTACCAGGATGCCCTCGCCGGATTCGGTGGCATCCAGCATTGCCTGATCCCCGCACCGCGCTACCTGGTCATCTATCAGGACGACGAAGGACAACTCCACCACTGGCTCTTTGCCGAGCCCACCTCCTCAGAAGCCATGCTTAACCTCCTGGGTTACCACCAGGATAACCCCCTCCCAACCCCTGCACAATCCAGAACACCCGCTGGAACGTACGAACAAATCCTGATCCAGGAACTATGACATCCGAAAGCCACAAACCCTCAACCCAAAAACTCCGGCTTTTCCTGGGATTTGAAATTCCTCAATCCCTGCAGAATCGGTTGAAGGAGCTGCAAACGCGGTTAGCGCCGCGCCTCGTCAACCGACTACCCGCATTCCGATGGATGGAACCTGCCGCCTGGCATATCACTGCCCTCTTCCTCGGGCACGTCCCTGCAGAGCTTTTGCCCGAGATCGTCCGAAAAGTCCAGCAGGTTACCGATATTACACCGGCTTTTACCCTGAAGCCACGAACCCTGACATGGGCTCCCCCCTCCCATAACCAGCGCTACCGGATGCTGTGGGTCTACTTTGAGGAGTCGGAACCCATGGAAACGCTCGTCTTTGCCCTGTACCATGCCTTAGCACGCATCTGTCCGGAAGTGGATAAGCCCCGCGTACCGGTCTATCCCCATGTTACCTTGGCACGATTTGGATGGACACCCTTAGCACGGCTCCCCTCCTTAGAAGCACTGGGCTACCATCAGCCTGTGCCTGCCCGCGAACTGATCTTATGGCAATCGCGCTTGCGCCCGGCAAGAAATGAAACCCGATACCTGCCCCTGCACCGTTTTCAACTGAGCGCCCCCGCCCAGCACCCCGCTTAATTCACTGCTTAACAGAAAGTTTTCACGAATGGCAAAAAACCACCACCACCACCCAGCCACCACACAATGGATCAACCAGGCTGAACAATTGCTCAATGACTTTCAAGAAACAGCCATAGCCGTTCGCCATCACCTGCACAAGTACCCCGACCTATCTGGCGAAGAAGAAAACACAGTCCGCTACCTCAAAAAAATCCTTCAACAGCAACTACCTGACCGTACAGAATTCTGGCAACCCCTGCCCAACGCACTGATTATCGCCCTGCCCGCCACCAATCGCTCCAACCCCAACCCTGAACACCAAGCCATTGCATTGCGTGCCGACCTGGATGCCCTCCCCATCCAGGAACAAACCCAGGTAGAATGGGCAAGCACCCACCCCAACAAAATGCACGCCTGCGGACACGACGTACACACTGCCGGACTGGTCTTAGCCCTCATTGTCCTTGCCCGCCTGCCCCGAACGAAACAACTCGTGGCGATCTTCCAGCCCAGTGAAGAGCGTGCACCCGGTGGCGCCTACCAGCTGATTCAACAGGGATTGCTCCAGCGCTTCCCAATCCAGATTATTGGCGCAGGACATGTAGATCCCAACCTGCCATTGGGTACCTTGGGTATCCGTGCTGGTCCCTTTCTGGCGTCTGCCCATGAATGGAAAATCACTTTTCGCGGGGAAGGAGGACACGCAACCCTGCCCCACCAGTGTAAAGGCAATGCCCTCACCTGTGCTATCCAGTTCTGGCAGGCGATTCAGGCACGCCACACCCACTGGCACCCACCTTTGGAGCCCATCCTCCTGCATCTGGGTATTTTGCAAGCGGGCAGCGCACCCAACATCATTCCCGGACAAGCGTTTTTGCATGGCACCCTTCGGACGTTCTCAGACGAGGTCCGTGCACGCATTTTGAAGGAGATGGTCGCAGTTGCCCGACAGGTCGCAACGCTCCATGGATGCACCTTTGAAGCCCATCTTCCCACAGGCTATCCAGTCCTGGTCAATGACCCCTACTACACTGCGCACTGGCGGAAAATCGTTGGACAACTGCCCTGGTTTCAAGGGCGTATCCAGGAAGTGCCACCACGGATGGGTGCCGATGACTTTGCCTGGTATACACAGCATGTACCTGGCGTATACTGGCGTGTGGGCGTGCGTACGGATGAGAAAGCAACCCACTATCCTCTTCACCACCCCGCATTTTTACCTTCAGACGAGGCAGTTCTGTGGATGGCACGCGCCTTCCTCAGTGCATTTTTTGCTTTCCAGCACATTGCTCCGGAAAATCAAGACGAAAACAAACCATAAAGCCGTTATCCCTGAAAAAAACGGAAACATCATGTTTGGCTCACTGAAACTGCTCGGCGAACTCGGAAAAATTGAAGAAAAACTCAAGAAAGCACGGGAACGAATCGCAAATCTGGAAGTGCGCATCCGCGTTGCAGACGGGCAGGTAGAACTCATCATGGATGGATTCAAACGAATACGGCGCTTAACACTCCACGAAGAAATCAAACAAAAACCTGCCGGGGAAATCGCCCGACTTATCCATGAAGCCTTCAACGAAGCCTCTACCACCGTAGAACAGCAGGTTGTCCTTATCCTCCAGGAAGAACTGGGGGCACTCCTGGAAAACGTACCCGGACTGGATGCACGCATGCTTTTACCTGGCTTGACCAGTCCCTCCGAAAAACCCAACTAACCGACTAACTGAGGCAATCCACGAATAGTCAGCCAAAATATGATGAGGATGGGCGAACCGGTCACTCCCGGTGAATTGCTGGCACAGATCAATTCGCCCGACGATCTGAGAAAACTTCCTCTGGAAGCCCTGCCCCGTCTCTGCGATGAACTGCGCGATTTCCTGATCCGGCAAATTGCACAGGTGGGTGGACACTTTGGCGCCAGTCTGGGCGTCGTAGAGCTGACCGTTGCCCTCCACTATGTGTTTCGCACGCCCTACGACCTCATCGTATGGGATGTGGGACACCAGGCATACGGACACAAAGTCCTGACAGGTCGCCGGGACCAGCTCCACACCATTCGGCAATGGGGTGGAATCAGTGGTTTCCCCGTGCGCAGTGAAAGTCCCTATGATACGTTTGGCGTGGGGCATTCGTCCACATCCATCGCTGCAGGGGTGGGGATGGCAATTGCGGCACGCCTCAAAGGTGAACACGACCGCGTTGTCGTCACCGTGATTGGAGATGGTGCGCTTACGGCGGGGCTCGCCTACGAAGGACTGAACAATGCGGGTGCCCATCCCGATATCAACCTACTCATCATTCTGAACGACAACCGAATGTCTATAGACCCCAATGTGGGGGCACTGGTCCAGTACCTGACTGATCTGACCACCACTTCTCTTTACAACCGCGTGCGTGAAGAAATCTGGCGCCTCCTTGGAAAACTCTCTATTCGGGGAACGCAATTACGGGATCTGGCATCGCGTCTGGAAACCTCCATCAAATCATTCCTTTCAAAACGGAGTAATCTCTTTGAAGCACTGGGCATCCGGTACTTTGGTCCGGAAGATGGACACGATGTCATTCGCCTGGTTCAGGTCCTCCAGGATTTGAAAAACCTCAAGGGACCCCGAATCCTCCACCTGGTTACCGTCAAAGGAAAAGGGTATCCGCCTGCCGAAAAAGACCAGGTGAAATGGCATTCTACAGGTAGGTTTGATGTCCGTACGGGCAAGCCCTTAGACCGCAAAAAAGAACCTGCCCCACCCAAGTACCAGGACGTCTTCGGTAAAACCATCATTGAACTGGCGAAAGCCAACCCGCGAATCGTTGCCATCACCCCGGCAATGCCTACGGGCTCATCCCTGGTCTGGATGATGAAGGAAATGCCCGACCGCGCCTTTGACGTGGGCATTGCCGAGCAATTTGCCGTCACCTTTGCCGCCGGACTGGCGACCCAGGGTCTGCTTCCCTATGTGGCAATTTACTCCACGTTTTTACAGCGTGCCTATGACCAGCTCATTCACGATGTGGCACTTCAGGATCTCCATGTGGTCTTTTGCATAGATCGGGCGGGGCTGGTCGGCGCCGACGGACCCACACACCATGGCGCTTTTGATATTGCCTATACACGATGTGTGCCCAACATGATTGTCTGTGCCCCTGCAAACGAAGCTGAGCTCCGCCACTTACTGTACACAGCCCAGCTGGATACGCCAGATCATCGCCACCCCTGGGCAATCCGCTATCCTCGCGGACAGGGCGTACTTATTGACTGGCACGTCCCCTTTGAAGAAATCCCCATTGGAAAAGGCACAGTCCTCCAGGAAGGGGAAGACCTCGCTATCATCGCTTATGGGCATGCCGTGAACTTTGCGCTCGCCGCCGCCCGTACGCTGAACGAAAAAGGCATCTATCCCACAGTCGTCAATGCACGGTTCGTCAAACCCTTAGACGAAGACCTGATAGAAAAAATTGCCCGCACACACCAGTACCTCATCACCGTAGAAGATGGTGTCATTCACGGGGGATTTGGCAGTGCCCTCCTGGAATTCCTTGCGCGCAAAGGGTTACACACGCGGGTTCGGGCAATCCGCCTGATGGGTATACCTGACCAGTTCATTCCCCATGGCACGCCCCAACAACAGCATGCCTACTGCGGATTTGACGCACCTGCAATTGTGCGAACCGCCCTGGATATGCTGGGGGGCTTTACGCCTGTAGAAGACCAGGCAAACGTTACAGAGCGACAGCAAACGTGAATATTGTCCGGGCACATGGTGGCGTCGTATCATAGCCAGGGGGAAGCCGAAGCTCACGACAGGGAGCCCGAACCTGTCCAGCCGCCGCCATCTGTCTCCGATGCTGACCTCCTCGCCTGGTTCAATACACCTGAGTACCGCAAACTCTATGCACATCGCGATATAGAAGAGGCGGAAGAGTTTGTCCGCCACTTCATGTTACGCTATTCGTTGAGGGAAGTCTCGGGGGCACGGACGCCAGTCGCCGTCCGAATCATAGATGCAGGGTGTGGGTGGGGACGTTTCCTCATAGCATTTGCCCGATATGGCTATTCCGTCATAGGACTGGACCTGGCTCCGCAAATGGTGGAGGATGCCCGGCGCCTCTTACTTCAGCATCGGGTGTGCGGGGAAGTCTATCAGCATGATATTCGTAAGCCATGGTGTGTGGCTTGTGCGGACCTGGTCCTCAACATGTTTTCTTCCTTTGGGTACTGGGCAGAGCCCATGATGGAACAATGTGTGATTGAGGCATTGAAGACGATGGTCAAGCCCGGCGGCTACCTCGTCCTGGATTATCTCAATACCTTTCGCATCCGGGAAGAACTGGCAGGACGTAAAGTGGTGGAATACAAAATGATGGGTGATAGCCTGTGCACGATTGAAAAATTCATCGCAGAGGGCTTTATCTGGAAGGTGATTCGGCTTGCCGATGGACGGGTCTATTACGAACGCCTGCGTTTCCTCATGCCTCAAGAGCTGGTCAGACTGTTTCGGCGGGCAGGACTATCCATCCTTGCCCTGTGGGGCAACTACTTCTTGCGCCCCTTCCATCCTGCCATTTCCGATCGGTTCATCATTCTGGCGCGTAAACCCTGATAACGCTCAGGTTCGCTGTGCTCAGCGCAACAGGGTTACATCTCCACGGATCGTAAAGACCTCTCGCGTCTCCGGACACCGGTACCGGATATAGTACACGTACACGTCCGGACGGAGTATGTCGCCAGAACCCTGCTTAGTCCCGTCCCACCCTACGGGACTATGTGGCGCACCTAAGGGAATCATCCCTTCCCAGGCGAAAACCTCTTCACCCCACCGCGTGTAAATCTTCCACTCCAGTACTTCCACCTTGGAGCCAAACGTGTAGATGTAAAGTTTTTCGTTGAGTCCGTCGCCATTGGGTGAAAAGGCGAGGGGAACCATTACCTGGGCTTCGGGACAGCGCTCCGGATAGATGACCAGCAACAGAATACTATCTAAGCGGAAGCAACCATTGGCAGTTCGTGCCCAGAAGTACACGTATTGTGTGGTTTCGGGCAGGGCATATGTCCCCAGGGCAGTGGAGTCTTCTACTAAATTGCCAGGATACCAGCCCCAGACAATGCCATCGGGCGTCAGCGCCTCAATATAACCCTCTGTGCCAAAGACGATAATCGTGTCCGGATACGGATGCAGGAAGATGAAAGGACCCTGATCAACACGGATCGTCGCAACCACGGTATCGTTCGGACAAACCGGATCGCCCTCAGCAACAATCATGTAGGTGGTTGTATCCGGGGGAGAAAGTGCAACCGCATCTAAGGTTTGCCAGACAATGCCTGTTGGCGGCTGAACCGACAAATTCCACACATTACTGGCGGTTACGCGGACAACCGCCGTATCACCTAAGCAAATCACCGTATCTAAGGGCAACGCCTGGATACGTGGAGGGGGCGCAACACGCAACGTGAACGTGTCTCGCGAAATGCATCCATTCGTATCCAGTGCCCAAACTGTGTAGGTTGTCGTGGTATCGGGCCACATCTCCGGATACAGGCAGTCTATACAGGAGAGCGACTGGTTGGGCGACCAGAGCACCGACGAGAGTTCATCATCCAGGGGATGATTTACCGCAAAAGTATCCCCCAGACAAATTGCTGTGTCCTGCAAGCCAAAATCATAGTAGGGATGAATACGCACCACAACCGTATCTGTGTCGGTGCACGTACCCACCTGACCCGTCACAGTCAGAACATATGTGGTATCCGGTGGACTGTTGGGAATCAAACTCGTAGACGAGCACGTATCGCAAGCCACTAAGGAGGAGGGCGACCACTGATACGAGACGGCACCCTCAGTGGTCAGCGTTGCTGTTTCGGCAAAGGGACAGATTGTATCGCCCCGCGCCTGAACATCCAGCTGGTCATGGATGTACATCGTGATGGTGTCCATGACTAAGTTGGTGCCACATGGCGGATGGACATACACGATCAGGGATTCCACACCTTCCGGGATGAAATCTGCCATCACCTGAATGGCTACACTGTCAATGGTATCGCCTGGTAAGAAGCAAACCGTGTCTGCACTCAATGTGAAATCCACATTGGGCGTTGCGTTTCCGCCATACGAGAACGTGAAACACAGCGTATTGTTGAAATCCGTGGCTAAATGGAATACCAGGTATGCATCATAGCAGTTGTCTTCATAGAGGTAGTGTAATGTATCAAAGCCATTATTAGAGGTAATAGACGTGGAAAAACTCACTTCTATGAGCGTGGAGGTGACACTCCCTGCTTCAATCATGACGCCCGAATCGTAGATGCCATCGCCCGCATCTGCAATTGCCAGCTTAATGGTGTACGTATCACAGGGTACGACGGGGAACCGGACAGGGAGGCGCGTGGTATACCCATCGTACTCCCCGGCAATGTTCCCGTTGCAGTTGTCCCGATAGTATATGCAGTTGGTACAACCTGATGGGGGACCCGGGCAGGAGTATTGCCCCATGTTCACGTTGTTGATGGACACGGGAACGTTGGAACCCGGAATCAATGCTACATTACTGCCTGGAGGAATGCCTGGACCCCAAACAAAAAAGCCAAAAACATCATTGTATTGAAAGTTGACCCATTCTGGATATTCCTCCGAACCAAACACATAGTAGAAGGAAAGGGTGTCGCCAAGAGGCACTACCTGAAACGTAACCACACACGCATCGTAAGTGGGGTTAGGCCAGGCGAGGTTATTCAGGTCGGGATCACCCGGTAAGCCCAGGCTTTGCCCGGCAGACCCCGTACTGTTGGGACCCGCCGCTAAGGCTGCCGACCCCGAAGTCATGATCAAGCCACTGTCAATGGTGAGAGTCCCTGTGGGGTCGACAAACCAGCCAATAGCCCCTGAATTACAGTTGGACGTAACGTTGAAGATGATCACGCCCGGTCCGCCTAAGCGCTGAACCAGCTGCTGAACAGTGAAGTTCCCCGAACTGACAGGCGTAATTTGCAGCTGGGCATGAAGAATCGCCACTCCACCCATACTGCCCGCAGCAACCCATGCAACCCCAGTAGATATCCTTGCGAGGAGCCGTTTTCCCACTCGCAAGACCCGCATGACCTTGTCTTATTCTGTCCGTCCTCTTTGGTTTTTCGTTGCGTTCCGGGCGGTTGACAGCCAACCTGACCCTTCCCGCCTGAGGTCAATTCTCATTCTATAATGTAAGGTAAGGCATACCGACCAAAAAAACAAGTGCCAAAAATTTTCCGGTCCAAAAATCAGGCATTACCAAACTTGCTTATCTGCCAGCATGTTAGCAGGCTACCTGCGTTCAACTTACCGTTTGCCATTTCTGGCGTAACTCAAAAAGCAAGAACAATTCATTCTCTCTCGCTCCATCCCTCAATGCAAATCCACGAAAAAACATGCCAGGCAATTCCGGAATACTCCGTGCCATTCCACTCTATGTGTGGGTGCTGTTCGGACTTGCAGCAGGTATTCTCTGGGGGTGGCTCGCCCTCCACTACGGCTGGACAGAATTCTCAGAACGGTGGGTCATCCCCTGGGGTACGCTATTCCTGCGCTTGCTCCAGATGATGGCTGTCCCCATCATTCTGGTTTCGCTGATTAAGGGTGTGGGTACCCTGGAGGATTTGCGTTCGCTGTCCCGGGTGGGCTCACTCACCTTCACTTATTATCTGGGTACGACAGCGCTGGCAATCACTATCGGGTTAACGCTGGGTACGTGGTTCCAGCCCGGTAAACTCTTCAGTGAAGCACAACGCATTGAATTTCAGCATAAATATGCGGAGCAGGTCAGTACAAAGCTGGCACAGGCGCAAGCACAGAACCGCTCCCCATTGCAGGTGCTGGTAGAGATGGTGCCCCCCAATCCATTTGACGCATTCACGGAAAACCGGCGTATGCTCCAGGTCATTGTGTTCGCAATTTTGCTGGGGATGGGGCTGGTGGCAATCCCCCGCTCCAAACGTATGCCCGTCCTCCAGGTCATAGAAGGCCTGGAAGAAGCCCTTCTCTGGCTGGTGCAGAAGATTCTATGGCTGGCACCCCCTGGCGTCTTCGGACTGATGGTGCAGATCATGATAGATACCGGTGGCAAAAACCTTCAGGATACGCTGGTAGCACTCGGCGCATACGCCGGAACCGTCATCCTGGGCTTGTGCGTCATGCTGTTGCTGGTTTATCCTGTTCTGGTTGGTGTACTGACGGGAGGGTATCCCCTCCGGTTCCTCCGCAGCATCCTGCCTGCCCAGCTGGTGGCATTCTCCACCAGCTCCAGCGCCGCAACACTCCCTGTAAGCCTGCGCATTGCACGTACGCGCCTGAACATTTCCGATTCGGTATCGGGATTTGTTCTTCCCTTAGGTGCAACCATCAATATGGATGGCACCGCCCTGTATCAGGGTGTGGCTACGTTATTCATCGCCCAGGCAATGAACATAGATTTGACGCTGACCCAAAAACTGGAAGTTCTGTTGATGGCGGTTCTGGCGTCCGTAGGGGCGGCAGCGATTCCTGGAGCAGGCATGATTATGCTCCTGGTGATTTTGCAATCGGTGGGAATTGCGCCGGAGGGCATTGCCCTGATTCTGGCGGTAGACCGCCCCTTAGATATGCTCCGCACGACGGTGAATGTGACGAGCGACCTGACTGCTGCAACCCTTGTCCACCACTTTGTGCATCGCAGGAAGGGGAGCCATGCGCAAAACCTATCGGATTACCGTTCGCGTCCTGAGCGCCTTACCCGATGAATTGACCTTTCGGTGGGGGCGTCCTTTACAACCTGGTGTCCGTGTGTATGTCCCCGTGGGGAAGACGCGTCAGACAGGTCTGGTCACTGCGTGTAAAGAAGTATCCGTCCAGGAAGCGGCATTTCTCCGTCCAGTTCTTCATGTTCTGGATGAGGCACCGATTCTCCGTTCGTGGCAGTGGCAATTCTGGCGGGAGCTGGCGGATTTGTACGGATATGGATTGGGGGAGTTCGCCCGGATTGTTTTGCCGCCGGCGTTTCGTGTTCGCCGTCGTGTCCAATGGCATGTCCCCGAAAAACCTGGTATAGAGACATTGCGTGTGCTTCGTCAGCGGTTTCCCAGGAAAGGTGGTGTGCTGGCAACCTTTCTAATGCGCTATGCGTCAACGAGTTTTTCGCGAAAGCGTATTGCTGAAGCCTTAGAAGTCCGTAAACCCGATCATTATCTACGGGTACTGGAAGCCCTGGGCTTGATCCGGAAAGAGGTTCGGGAGTGGGTTCCGGGGGTTCGCCCTCAGGTCTGGTGGCTGGTCCGTCGTCTCCCTTCCCAGCAGGAAGTAGATCCTGCTCTGGTTCGTGCAATTACCTGGTTACAGACATTGAACACTGATTTTTTCCCTCACAGACATGTTCCACGGCGTCTCCGTCCACTGCTCGCCCAACTGGCAGAGCAGCAAAAGGGGGTTGTGGAACGCGTGCCCGTACTGGAAGTGCACTGGCGGGCGGAGGTCCGATCATGGCTCACCAGGATACTTGGGCAGACGCCAGTCCGCCAAAAAGCACAGGCATTGTTTGCCCGCTGGGAAGCGGAAATCCTCCCTTTTCTACGACAACACTGTAATGCCACTACCTCTGCAGTGGATTGTCTGATTCTGGTTCCACGAATGGACTGGGTACCCCTCTTAGTGGAATGGCTTGCCAGCTGGGGCATCCAGGCTTTACCCTACAGTAGTGTGTTGACGGGGGTACAACGCCTGTGGGTCTGGCAAAAGGTTTTGAACGCACCAGAAAACAAGCCGCTCGTGCTCGTCGGGACCATTCATGCATTGTTTTTGCCTTTTCGGCGTGCGCCGGCGATCCTTCTGGAGGAAGCGGATCATCCCCACTGGTGGCAGAACCACCCGCCTGCCATTCGCTTTGCCGTAGAAGACATTGTGGCGATATTGCGACGGACAATTGGCATTCAGACCATTGAATATACTGGTGGGACGCGAAGTCCTGACAAGCATTATGTATCTGGTCTGACAGATAGCCATACTGTGCCTGACATTCTGCTTGCCTACACGATGGAAAAGGTCCAGATCGTGCCCTTGAAAAAAAAGGGTGAGTGGTTGACGCCCATTACACTTGAACGGATTCGGGAGGTGCTTCATTCGGGAGGACAGGTCTGGTGCTTTGCTCCTTATCGCGGGTATGCCCGGATTATCCGGTGTGAAGATTGTGGTGCGTTGGTTCGGTGTCCATACTGTGGGCGACCCGTCTACTATGCCCAGTGGCGAGGACTGGTCATCTGTGCAGCATGTGGTTGGGAGGATGCCCTTCCCGATTCCTGCCCTGATTGCGGAGGTCCGTGGTTATTCCAGATAGAAGGTGTAGAACGCATTGCGGAGCTGCTTCAGACAACCTTTCCCGAAACCTCTATTCAGGTGGTGAGTGGTGACCGGTATCGGCAGTGGGTGGCTCGCATCCGCCTGTATGACCAGCTGGAACGGCACAGCGAACGTAAGCAGAAGCAGGGATTGATTGTGTGTGCAACGCCTTTTTTGCTGGATGCTGTTCGTTTTGTGGCTCCAGACCTGGTGGTGTTCCTGCGTGCCGAGCATCTCTTTGCTGATTATCCTGTTTACCAGTCCGTTTTTCTGTGGTATGGGTTGATGACGGCAAGGACCTATGCCCGACAACTGATTGTTCAGACACGCCATCCTGAGTGGCCACTGTATCGTGCTGTGTTCTTTGATTTGCCCTATCTATTCTGGCACAAAGAATGGCAGGAACGAACTGCCTGGCAGTTCCCTCCAGTTGTTCCATGGACAGAGATTGAGGTATATGCCCGGAGAAAAGCCCGTCTGGAAGAAGTACGTCAGCAACTTGTCCAGGAACTTTCTCTGGATTCCAATCCTGCCCGGTGGATAGTCCGATTAATGCCTCATCCCGTGCGTCGTCGTTATCGGCTTCGCCTCCATTGCGTACACGGCGTTGAGGAAGCGCTCACCACACAAAGTCAACAGATACGGGCAATTGTGGATATTCTTCGGCGGCATTCATCAATTACCTGGCGTATAGTGCGCTATCCAGCACGTGCCCTGCCCAAAATATGGCTGGAACCCAGCAACAGCCCCATGACAAATCAGAGCAATCCAGAAAACACAGAATCCCAAGGGTCAGGGTAGGAAAGACCACAAAATTGTTGCTGCGTAAAAGTGGTGGGCAGGATTGGGTTCACTGATGGTAGCGCTGACGGTATGTTCTCCTGCCAGCAAGGCACACATCGGCAACCGGACAGGAAGCACAGGCGCGATCATCAGGCAAAGGAACCAGGATGTGCGACAGGCGATCAGGCGGAACCTCCTGGATGACCTGTCTCAGAAGGTTAAGGAGGCGATCCTTCAAAGGAGAAAGCACATCCCGTTCCAGATGCTGCAACAAATCAGGGGCATTAGACTCCTGATGAGCAGTCTGCAGTTCGTTTTGCCTGGCTGAAGGCAAGGCACCCTCAGGAGACCAGATCAGGTATTCATACTCTTCGTTCTGGTTGTTCGTACTGTGCCACACCCCTTTCATGTTGTAAATGACCAGATCAGGAAATCGCTGGTTTGCAACCGTGAGATGATTTTGTCCATTCATAGATGGGCTCTGGAAAAAAAGATATCCATACAGCAGGAGTTGAAGAATGTACGTTTCCTGTTTCTCCCGGAAAGGCGTTTGCTGTAGACTCTGGATCAGTTCTTGCAGTTGCCTGGCAGTAGCGTTTCCCATCTGGATTTCAATCAGTTGAGCAATTTGCTGGATGCGAAGGCCCAGAGCCCCAATGACTTCTATCGCTTTTTGCCCGTGGAGTGTGGGCAGTCCCCTCCCCACAGAGTACTTGAAGTCGCAGAGGCGAACTTGTCCGTCTCCTTCCTGTTCGTCTCTTTGGAAAATTTCAATTCGGTCAATGCGTGCGGAAAGCCAGTCGTTGCCCACCGGAATTTCATGGAGAATCTGTGTAACTTTGGGTTTGCTCTCCGGATTGTGCAGTCGTTGGAGGTCATGCGCTAAGATGCGCCGGACGATCTCCCGGGCAGAGAAAAAGTTGACGGACTGCCGTAAAACAGGTGTTGCCGCACCGCCAGAATGCTCTTTTTCTTCTTTTTGTGAGTTGGGACTGGTCATTGCCTGGAGCAGGGCGTTCTGGACAAGATTGTCCAGTTGGTCGGGTGTGTTGAGCAGGTCTTTGAGCGTTTCCTGAATACGGGAAAGGTCATTGCTCTGCACTTGCGGGTTGTAAATCGCTTGAAGGGCGTAATGAACGGCACTGCCCACCAGTCTGGAATCCAGCGTGTGCAGATCTGGGGGCAGGGTAGGTGCACTCAGCCGCCAGTATCGCGCAAGCAGATACCGATATGGACAGATGAGCAAATCCATCAGTGCTGAGACGGAGAGGGTGAAGCTTTGTGCCCGTGAAGAATCGTTTTCCTGTGAAGGGAGTTGGTGGTCGGTCAGGTTAAGCCAAACGGGCATAGACGACAGGAGTGCAGAGTAGGGGAGGGGAGTCGCCTCTGAGGGTGTAGATTGTTCGGAGGGGGTGTTTTCACTATTCTGTTCCACAGCAAATTCCTGGTCTTCTGGGGAATGGGTCGTCATTTCTGTGAAAAGATTGCCCGCTGCATAATCCAGGTGTTGTACTTCCGTATCAAGATACCACTGGAGCTGGTGGATCAGGGTTGATGCCTGCGTTTCTCTACCGTGTTCATCCCGGGCAGGAACAATCAGATGCACCTCCTTAGCATGTGCCACCAACCGAAACAGCGTGTAATAGTTGCGAAGTGCAACAATAGAATCTACAGGCAAATACATGGCTGCGCGGATCACTGGCGAAAGGAACGTATTGCCATCGCCATGCATCCGAATTGCGCTGTTCAACACGTCGGGAATGATAATCCGGTCAAAGGTCAGGGCACGCGTCTCCAAGAGACCCAGTGCCTGCCACAAATGGAGACGATCCCCCTTCAGAGGTGCTCTCACCTGATGCAAGAGAAATTGCGTGAAGACTGTGAAGAATTCCAGGGGAACAACTCGCCCATCTTCTTCTCTGTCTTTATTGCTGGTGTTTGCTGTGCGCGGAGTTTTCTGAGAAGCTTCTGGCTGGCTGAAAATGGCATCCAGCACAACTGGAAAAATCATTTGAAGGTGCTGGATTAACGTGTGGATTGCCTGAAGGTGAATCCACGCAGATTGACGTAGTGCAGGGTCGTCCTGCTGGTGATTGACGAGGCGCCTGACCAGAAACCGCCACAGTTCCAGATATTGCGCAAAGTATTGGCTCAAAGCAGAGGGCGCACACTTTTGCGCGAGCGTGCGCAGGATGCCCAGCCACTTCTCATGAAAGACCTGGCAGAAGGGCACGCCCCCCCCAGAAGCATGTCTTGTGATGGACTCCATCGTTGGAGGCAAAGAAGAAGATTCTGTAGAAGATTCTGTATGCAGAACGAGCTTGCCTAAGGGATGCTCCCACCACCGATGAACCAGCTCCACCGGACAGATCTCCTGCTGGTCTTGCAGTAGCGATGCGGTCTCTATCAAAAGGGTGCATAGTGGGCGGAGTGCCGTCAAATGAAGGGGCAGACCCATAGAAATGTTCACTTCGGGCAATAAGTGGATCAGCAAAGGAAGCAGGTCTTCTTTGAACAAAAGAAGCAGGGTGCGCCGTGAGCCAGGCTCTGCATCCTGAGTGTGTGTTTGGGCATTTGTGAGGAGATAGCGAATCAATCCGATCTGTGCAGTGCGTGTTGGGACGGTATGCACGAAGAGGGCAGGTTTCTCTTTGGGCGAATCTTCTGCATTGGATGCGTGCGGATGATCAGCCAGCTTATGTTGCGATGTGGGCAGGAGCTGCTGGATGGGTTTAGACAGGCTGTGATTGCCTGACGTGCCAGGAAAAACACTGTAGAGGTCTGCAGTGAGGTATTGCTCCAGTTCGCGGAGATGTGGGACAGGCTCCCAGAAAATGTGCACGTTTTCCAGGTTGTCCTTGATTTTCTGGAGGATGCGAAAGGGGTTGCGGTCCAGGAGGAGGCCCGCCATCAACACGATAATCCGTCGGTTTTGACCATCACCCCAAATGGCATTGACCTTGTCTATCCAGCCAAACCATTTATTGGCTGCCACATACATTAAATACCCTTCAAAAACTAATGGCGCCTTCACCCATTCTATACTCCTCTGGATGAAACGATTCTGAAACCAGTCGCAGCCGCTGTTGTGGCAATATGGGGTTAACAGCTCAGCCGTTTTTCGCCAGAGCCCGGCAATGAACCGCAGGCGATCCTGCCGAGCCCGTGCACGAAAATCGCGCGCATCCAGGTCAATCAGGTTCTTCAGCAATTCCAGATAGCGCTGGGTAAATTGTTTGTCCTGGAAGCTGTGTCCGGTTTCATAGTAGGCAGCCACCAATTCCATTGCCTGGAGTGGGTCAATGCGGGCACCTGTGTCCTTCTCGGGCAGGTTATGCCAGAGTACGTTCAGGTCTTTGAGCAGGATTTGCAAAAGAGCGAATTTTTCAGTGAAGTGGGCAGAAAAATCGCGGGGAGAACTCTTTTCCCCTAACTCCCTGTCCTCAGGAACAGATGACGTGGGTCCTGGAGAAGGGGAAGGGGTTTCGCGGGTGCCATTCCCTCCAGCAGAGAAAGACAGCAATGAAAAATCCCCGCCCAGCTCCTGTGCCAGACTCGCATACAGCAACGAAGTCAACAGCAGGGGATTGTCGCAAATCTCTACGTGTGGCGTAAGCCGGTTGACAAACTCCGACAAAGTGTACAGATGCACGGATTGGAGACGCTCAGGACTCATACGCTGGAGTGCATCCAGAAAGAAGATTTTTGCCCGCTGATTGGGTAAAATCACGATGTCCACCTTTCCCCCGGGCATTTGCAGATATTGCTGGATGAGTGCACGCGAAAAAGCGCTGTCATTCTTTGGGTTAGCCATGGGATTCGGGTTTAGCAGGGTGATGATGACGGGGAACGTTGATGACCTGGTTGGGCGTGATCAGGTAGCCCTCCACCCGACCAACACCATAAATCTCCTGAACAACTGTCATATACTGCTGAACCTGCCGGGTCCATTTATCCAGTGCGGCGGATAGGTCTCCTTCGGCAATTTTGAAGTCTATGACAACGGCGCTCTGCCGATCCTTTGCCAGCATCAACCGGTCAACCCGATACATCTTCCCCTGGAAAAACAGGTCTTTCTCCGTGTAAATCTCCCATTTGTACTGGGCATCTTCCTGGAAGAACTGGTTGACCCTGTCATCCTGGCGGATGGTCTTCATCAGCCGATCCAGAATCCTCTTCAGTTCTACTGGAAGCTGTCGGCTCCCCTTCAGGGTTTCCAGGTCCGCAATGGTTCGGATCTGGCTGAGCACCTTGTGCAAAAACGTGCCCTGCATCTGGTGGCGTAGAGAAACCAGAGAAGAGGATTGGGCAATGTCCTGCCAGAACGCTTCACCTGCCCGCCAATCTTCTCTGTCAGGAAAAGTTAAGGGTTTTACGGTTTGGGGAATGGTATACGTGAGGTGGTCGCCCAAATTGCGGGCTGGACGCCGGCTCCCCTCCGACATAACCCCGGCACCCGCCGCAGACACATCCAGCGCATCCCAGTACTTGTCAAAATGCTTCGTAAACCAGTTCATTACTTTGCACTGGAAGTCCGGGTCAGCGCCATTTTCCCTTGCCAGAACCCTATCCAGACGATGCGTTCGCAGCCAGTCCAGATCGTCTTGATCACTCAAATCCTGTGCGACACTTTTCACCGTTCTGCATTCCAGTTTTTTATATCGCGCACATTTCTTAGAGTGAGCTGGCGTGTCTGTGTCCTCGAGCCCAACAAGCGCCCAGTATACCCAATCGTTCATTGGAAAAGATCGGGGGGCACGTTGCGAACTCGTTCGTTTTCTATCTGATGGGTTTGTTGCCATAGGAGCAACCAGCCAGACGAACAAGCCCTCTTCCGCACGCGTAAACGCCACATACAGCAAATTCAGGGCTTCAAACGCGTGGCGTCCCACGCTCGTCTCTATCTCCTCTACGAACTGAACGAATCCCTGAATCCTCTCCTGATTGTTCGGCGTCTGAAGTGAGCGCAAAGCCTTCGCCAGCTCCTGCAGGTTAGCGTACAATGCCTGGGAAAACGGCACGGGAATCACTCCCAGGTCCCCCTGAGCAGCACCCATTGGAAGCAAATCCCGGGGCAACTTATCCAGCGAAATCGTAAAGGTTTCATCCCAGCGACCTCCTCCCCTGGGCATCAGCGTCCAGCTCAAAAACGGTAAAAACACAAAGCGTTTTTCCAGACCTTTCGCTGAGTGAATCGTGAGAATTTCCACGGCATTCTCAGTTTGTCCCGCGCCCGTAATGTGTGTCGTGGTCACTTCCCTGTCGCCACTTGCCCATATCCGGAACAGCTCGTGCCAGGTCGTGATGCCCTGCCACTCCAGCCGCAATACATAATGCAAATAGGCGGCAAGCCCCTCCCTCAATGGTGCCCCTATGGGGCTATGCACAGATTCAATGCACGAGAGCAACTCACCACCAATCACTAAAACTGCTTCTGAAAGGGGTAACTGGCAAATCAGTTCACGCCATCGCGGGAAATGCCCCTCTATTGCCTCCCAGATTTTCTTAATGCTCTGATTTTCAGCTTTTTCTGTCTGCAGTCGGGTGCCCCCAGGTACGCACATCCGAGCCAGACCAGCCAAAACCTTCGCCCGCAAAAAGTTCAAACTGGACGAAGAACAACCCACCGAACCCCAGTACATCCACTCAAAAAAAGCATGTAAAAACCGCGTGACAGGATGCTGATCCAGCACAATCGCCCCCGACAGCGAAACCGGCACACCCGACGACAACAAATACTCTGCAACCAATTGCATCTCATCACTCTTCCGAACCAGAATCAACATATCCCCATACGCAACACTCTTCCTGTGCAACGCCTGAATGCAATGCGCCAGATCCGCCATAACCAGTTCTTTTTCAGCGTGCCTGCCCCGACGTCGCACATCCTGTCGTACCTCCCCGGCATCCCCCAGACGAATCACACGAAATACCACGCCACCCAATGCCTGACCCGACTTCCTGTTGGGTATCTGGTGTACCCTGCGCTTAGCATACCACGCCTTCAGCATCTTCCAGAAATACCTGGGCTCTTCCTCCGAAGAAGCCCGAAACCCCTTACGGAACACCTCAGGAAGTCCCGTGCCAAACAACCACGAATTCAACTCCACAATCTCCGAAACACTCCGAAAATTCCTACATAACCAGCGATCCGTTTCTTCCGGATTCGTCGCATGCGGCTGGAAATCCTTAAGAACCCGTTCCGCCAGAATCTCCGGATCCGCATCCCGCCACTGATAAATAGACTGCTTCACATCGCCCACGACAACCAGCTCGCCCCCACAACCCGAACACAACTCCTCCCACAACGGTTTCAACGCCTCATACTGCTCTCGCGAAGTATCCTGAAACTCATCCACTAAATAATACCGAAGACGCATGCCCAAAAACTCATACAACATCTGCAAAAGCCATTCTTTATCACGACGAATCATCCGCGCAAACAACCCATGAATGTCCGACAAAAACAACACACGAAACTGAGAACGATACACACGCAACGCACGCTGAATAAACGCATACTCCGACCAATACGGCAACGAGGGCTCAATCACCCGCTCAGACAAATGAGCCAGACCAACCCAGTACAACAAATCCGCAATCACCTCCTTTTCGTCTTCAGTGAATGCTTCCACAGACGACCCACCCCTTCTCCCCCCCTTTACCAACTTCACTAAATTCTCCAACGACAATCTCCGAAAATGAGACCGATCACTCTGCAAAAAACATTCATAAACTTCCTGACCCGACTGAAGCACTGCCTCCTCTAAAAGCATACGCCAGATCGGAGGACGACGACGACGAAATCGCGTATCCTCTGCCGGTCCACCCCGAACCCCTGTACGTCCCCCACCGGCTGCGCAACGACGAAACCGCTGAATAAACTCAGAATACGCATCAAATAACCGCTCCTCCACCTTCTGACGACATCCCTCAAAACCCCAATACAACTCCTCGGGCGAAACATCCCCCATCCACTCTACAGACAGCCGCGGACTGACAGCCCGCACCATCTCCGAAAACGCCATATTACGACTGGCTAACAGACGATCTACCCGAGACCGAAACGCTTCATCCCGAGCATACGTCAGTACAAAATAACGGCGAACCCACTCACGAACCCGAAAACGCCCTACCTCAATCGTCCACGACCACCGATCATCCAGCAACAGCAACAACGGATCCACTAAACGCGATAACGCCGAATCAATCGTGCTCAAAAACATCCGATCAATATGAAACAACACATACGGATAAAACCTCTGCAAAACCGAATCCCCGCGTACACGATCCAAAATCCGCTGACGTAACTGATGCGCCGCACGATTCGTAAACGTCAAACCCGCAAGACGACGTAAAAAATCCACCACCCGTACGCTCAAGTGTACACTCGCCGAGAAATCCCCAACCCGCTCCTGTAAAAACTCAACCACCCGAGTGCTCAAAAAATGCGTTTTGCCCGCACCCGCCGAAGCCAATACACGTAAAAACCGAAACGTGCTCGCGTCAGTATCAGCCATCAAGCCCAGAATTTCAAAAACCACAATTCAACCGAAACCCGAAAGAAAAGGTAAATACAGACAAAGGAATGGACAGGCGGGAGAAGGGGTAGGGGGTGGG
>JALWYU010000098.1 GCA_026992635.1 Bacteroidota bacterium
CCCTAACTCCCTGAAAACCAGCGCCGAGCGCCCCGCCCCCACAAAAAAACCTCATCCCTTCCCCCGTTTCGCCCATGCCAACCCTCCAATGTAGATCTCCATGGACGGCAGATCCCGATCAAACACGCTTTCCAGGTAGGCAAGTAGGCTGGATATCGTAGTCCCCGTTGTAATCACGTCGTCTACAATCAGCACAGACCGGTACAAGCGCAAAATTTGTTTTGGCACAGTCAGACGAAACCCAATGGAAGCGTGCAATCGCTGGTGAACCGCCAGTCGCGACATCGGACCCCGAAATCGTGTACGTTGAACAATATGGCTCAAAATAGGTGGTTTATTGGGCAGCGTTGTCCGAATACCACGGGCAATCCATTCGCACTGGTTAAACCCGCGCTGGCGTAACCGACGAGGGTGAATGGGCATAGGTAGAATCGCAGCGATTTCCCATTGGTAGTGGAGCGCGATGGATTCGCCAAGAAATCTGCCCAGGTATAAACCCAAATAGGGGTTTTGACCGTATTTCATTCGGTAGAGCACTTGTTGCAGGAGTGGGGAGTCGTGGTAGTACCACAGGACAGTCACACCCTTGACAAAGGGAAAGTATTGGAAAAGTCGTTCCAGTAATGGTTTGGTTTGGCGGTGAAGAAGTGTGGGCGCGAAGTAAAGACGGCACCGGGCACAAATCCCTTTTTCGCTGGGCAAAAGCAAGTGGTTGCAAATCAGGCAGAGCCGTGGCAAAAAAGCAGTGTAAAGTTGTGTCAGCCACTGGCTAATGCGTAAAGGCATAGTAAATGATGTTTGCGCCCATACGCAGGGCTTGCAGGCGTTTTTCTTCGGGATCGCCATGAACAGAAGGGTCTTCCCATCCGTCGCCAATATCGGATTCATACACATACAGTAAAGCCAGGCGACCATTCAAGTGCACACCCAGTGCTTGGGGTGGCTTCCCTGAATGCTTGTGGATTTTGGGCAAACCCTTGGGAAAGGCAAAGGGATAACGAAAGATCTCGTGCGAAGAACTGAGCAATTCCAGTGGACGTTCCGGAAAGATTTTTTTGATTTCCTGCCGGATATACCTGTCCATTCCATAGCTGTCGTTAATAAGGAGGAAGCCACCACGTTCCAAGTAGTGCCGGAGGTTCCGGGCTTCTTCTGGCGAGAAGTAGACGCGTCCATGACCGGTCATGTACAGGAGGGGATATTGAAAAATGTTGGGACTACCCGGTTGGACAATGTCTTCTTCCGGGGCGATCTGTGTACCCAAATGCTGGTTGCAAAACTGGATCAGGTTGGGTAACGCTGTAGGGCTGGCGTACCAGTCGCCACCTCCCTGATAGCGCAGGCGTGCAATGCGTACTGTGTATTCTTCTTGGGTGGGCGTACCGGGTGGCTTGCTCGGGATAGAAGGGGCTTGCGCAATGCCTGCCAGCAACAGCCAGGTCAAACTGCTAAATAGCCACTTCTGGCAATGCGTTTTGCCCCGAGGCATTTCAGGTTTTCACTTATCGGGAGTGCTCACGGGAAGAGGAAGGGGATGGGGAGGGCGTGGCGCCACTGCGCTGCCGGTCTTGCTGGAGTTGTTCCAGGTTACTTCTTGGGAGGACAAACTCGGGTTCCAGCTCCTGGGCAGCCCTGTAAAATTGCTCGGCTTTGTCCCATTGGCGTAGCCGATGATAAACTCCTCCAACCAGATTGTACACAGCGGCGATAAGGGGGACACGCTGCGTGGTCGTCTCTGAAATCTGGAGCGTGACCATTTCCTGTCGGCTTGCCGGATGCCGGATCACACTATCGGCAACCGCCAGCAGCAACTGATACTGTTGTGCCTGCCATAGGAACGACATATATGACCACAGGGGAAGCAGCGAGCGTTGGGCTTCGGCTAAGCGCCAGTAATAACCCTGTGCCTCCTGAAATTGATTCATGCGCAGGGTCGCAAGCCCCGCCAGCTGCAACGCATGCGTATCCTGAGGGAAGCGTGCTAAGATGCTGTCGGCAACTAAGCGTGCCGAAAAGAAGTTCTGTGTGAGCAAGTACAGTTCCAGTAAAGTGTCCATTCGTCCTTTCCATCGGGTGGTGTCCGTGGGCAAAAGCAAATGGAGAAAAGCGATGGCAGTGGAAAAATCGCCCCATTGCAAAGCACGCTGGTAGGCTTCCTCCAGGTGTTGTGTAGAGGAAAGAACTGTGCGGGCAGGCGTGCAATGTGTTGCACTTGCCTTTCGCTTGCAACACCCGCGTTTTTTCTTGTTTTTGGCGAGTGAAGAAAGTGGATTCACCAGGCAAATCATCAGAAGTATCATCAGTAGTATTCGCCAGAGTGGATGCAGAGAATAATTGCCCCAACGGCTTTTCGCAGTCCTTTGTTCAGGCATGAGTAGCCGTGTTTGTTGTGCAAAAATTTTGGCAGGTTTGCCCGTAAATAAGTTAATGCAGGCAGTGCAAACGAAGGAGGGGGCTTAGCGTGAGGGCGAAACATAAGCCTCTACTGGATAACGAGAATTTTTCCAGGAGAGGACTTCCGCACGGATTTCTCCTACGATGATTGGCGAGGTTGCCAGCAGGACGATTCTGGCTAAATCATCGGTTGCCCATACCCGCATCTTTGCACCTTCTTTGAAGATTGTTCCAGGTATTAGTTCTGGCTCAATCACGATACACCGGAAGGTTCCATGTCGGGTTTTCAAAATCTGCTTACCCAAATAGGTGACTTTCAGTTCATACATGTTCTCGTCAATGAATGTGGTGATTTTGAAGAAGTCGCCAGGGCGCATCCCGGAAAAATCCAGCGTCCGCACATAAAAAATCGCGGTGACCACGTCAAAGACGCAGGGTTTAATCGGAAATTTCTTAGGGACGGTCTGGTCATCCTTCAGTGAGTAGGCAATTCGCTGGCGATGATCAAAGCGTACGTCTTCAAAAATTGTATATCCCCCTTCGTAGACGTCGCGCCGAAAGCGAAAAGGTCGTAAACGCAGAGTGTCTGCCCAGCTCTCATAGAGGTCCTCTACTTTGTAGAACCACTCATAGCTCTTATAGGTTTTGCCATAGCCCCGAAAATAGTAGGCGGGTTTTCCTTCGTAGGTAGTGAGCTGGGTGGTGATTTCCACTTCGCCAGCTGCCAGCCATAAGAAACCCCATCGGTAGTAGATTTTGTAACGGACGACTTCACCGGGATTCAGGACGCGCACCTGTGGATGGCAGGGGGGCTGAACCAATCGTCCGCCAGGCCGAGTGCCCACGACCCACCACAACAGCACAAAGATTGCAAGCCCCCGAAGAAATACCCGAAGCCAATGCTTAGTAGTACCAATCATGTGTTGCCCCTTCATTTGACAATTTCGGTGGCTTGGACAAATGAAACTAAAGCAAATTTCATGCCAGAGGTCCGTTCACTGGGCAAGATAACCACTCATTGTGGGAAGAATCATCGGGCAAAAGTTGCTACCTTGATTGGAAAAAGGGTTGTGCCGATGTGCGCAGGCTGGGAGTCTTACGGGTTGGCTCGCCTGTCTTCGCACAGTGTGTGGTGGGTTGTGTTTGTCGCTGGAATGTTGCCCAATTTCAGCTGGGCACAGTATGCTGCCTGGGGTGTGGATGCCCAGGCGTATGCGCAGGGCAACATCTCTTTATTCATTGAAACGCCTGCACTGGCGTTTACCAATCCGGCACGACCTGCCCACTTCCCATTTTGGTCCGTTTATTTGTCGGCGTCCCGATTCTATGGCGTATGGGAGTTGCGCTGGTTTCAGGCGGGGGCGTTTTTACCCTGGCGGACCGGGACATGGCAAACCGCACTTTTTTATGCGGGCTCGCGATACCTCCATATGGGCATGGCAGTAGTGGGTTATGGACATCGTGTAGGGGAGGGTTTATCCTTAGGGGTGTCAGCGGGCACTTGGTACCTGTCCGCAGGTTCTTATGGTCGGAAATGGTTACCTGTAGTTCACATGGGGTTTGAAGGGCAATGGGCAAGATGGACGGTTGCCGGCGCTATTTTTAACCTGACAGGCACCAGACTTAATCCCAGTACGTATACCATGCTTCCAATGGTTATGCGTGCGGGCATTGCCTATGAACCACTCTCCACGACGCAAATATTCTGTATGGTGGAGAAACCCTGGATGGAACCCGTAGGAATTCGCGTGGGGCTTCGGTTTCGGTTTCATCCACGTGCCGTGATTTTTCTGGGTGGGGGCGATGCACCGTTGCAGGCGGGCGGGGGCTTGTCCCTGATCGTCTGGGAATCAGCCCATGCGCAGGAGGAGGGACAACCGGTGGATACGTTATCGGTTGAACGCGCAGCGGTTGTTCGTCGGCATCTTCAGACTACGGTTGCCCTGCTCTATTCGCCTTTTTTGGGTGGTACTGTCCATGGGGCAATTCAGTTTGTGGGGTACAGGGTGCGTGGCAAGCAGGAAGTGCGAGTGCATTAATCGGATGCTGAATTGTGCAATCCAATGGCATTTTGCCATCTTTCTGGTCTGATGAGGCGATTGACAAAGGGTGCATGGCTGCTCTGTATAGTGGTTGGTGCGGTGTGTCCAACGGTTGCCCAGGAGATTTCAGGTGGTGAGGAAATTGTAGAAGAGGAGGAGAAAGCCAGTGAGCAGGTAACAGACCTTCTGGAGGAATTACAGCGGTTGCAAACTGTCAAGATTCCGATCAATCGTGCTACCTTTAAGGATTTTCTTCCGTTGATTGAAGCGGGCTTGGTCACCGAAGCGGAGGCGCGGGCGATACTCCGTTATCGCGACCAGTATGGCCCCCTGAAGAATCTTGCTGAATTGCAAGGGTTACAGGCGATTACGCCAGAAGCACTTCGTCGCCTGTTCCCATATCTGCGCATAGACTCCCCTGAGGAAGATCGGCAACGAACACGCTTTTTGTTCACAGGAGGTAAACACCAGCTGGTTTTTCTGAACTGGCGCCTCCTGGAACTTCAATATGGCTATACCACCAGAGATTCTTTCTATCGGTTTTTGGGTTCGCCCTGGAAGACCCAGTTCCGCTATCGGTATTACCATCCTGTTGTACAATGGGGTGTTACGATGGAAAAAGATGCGGGTGAGCCCTTTCTGCAAACTGTTCCGAACTATGGGTTTTTCTGGATGGACTACTTCAGTGCTTATGTGGCGGTTTCGTTGCCAGAGCGGTGGGTGCTCCGTCGTGTGTTACTGGGTGATTTCGCTGTGCGCTGGGGGCAGGGTCTCGTCATCTGGACGGACTTTGCCTGGGGGAAGTCCTCTGCAGTGCTTCAGTTTTTGCGTGGCGGTCAGGCATTTCGTCCCTACACTTCTGTAGTGGAGAATCGTGCGATGCGTGGGCTTGCTACCGAATGGGAGATAGGTTCCTTTAAGGTTCAGGCATTTGTCTCCCGGCGCAAAGTAGACGTTCGGCTCTCAGATCAAACCGTAGAGACATTGCCGGACACCTTCCAGACACTACTGGCGCAGGAGCAAGTACCTGTTGCAACATCGTTGCTTACATCGGGCTATCATAGAAATCTTTCTGAGCTGCGCTTTCGGCATGCAGGACAACTGAGCGCAGTCGGTGCACGCCTTGTACTTCATCGGGCATGGGGTCAAGTGGCTGCCGGTGCCCTCTACACCCATCTCAACGCGTATCTCACCCCTTACCGAGCATACCTGTACAATGCTTTTTATTTCCGGGGACAAACCACAACTCATGCATTTGCGGACTTTTCGGTCTATCCATTTACGGGTGTGCGTCTTGCTGGAGAAGTGGCGTGGTTATTGCCGGATATCCCGGCATACAGTGTGGGCATGCAGGTGAGTCCGTATCGGCGGCTCCATGCGGGATTGCTCTACCGGCGCTGGTCGCCAGCCTACTGGTCCTTTTTTGCCAGACCGTTTGGCGAGTACTATCGCGGACAGAATGAAGAAGGGCTGTATCTGACGGTATCCGGTCGCCTGACACCTGCATGGGAATTCGCAGGATACATTGATTTGTACAGGCATCCGTGGTTTCGCTGGCGGCGCGACCTCCCCTCTACAGGTTGGGAATACTTCTGGCGGATTGTATACAAATTCGCGGAGACAGGGCAGATGTACGTACAGGGCAGGCAGGAGCAATTCCTGGCATCCGCCACAACCGATAATCCCATAGATTCGCCCTACTGGTATGTGCGCCGGTACGTCCGTTTTCATGTCCAGATGAACTTGCCGGGGGGCAGGCGTGTTCAGTTTCGTGTTCAGCATTCCCGGGCACAAACGCCGCAGAAAGACTGGGGAGTGCTTGCTTATGTACACCTTCAGACACGGATTGCCCGGGGATTGCGCGCTTACGGGCGGATGACCTACTTTTACACAACGGGCTGGTCGTCAAGAATTTACGCTTATGAGCCTGCCGTGCCATTTACATTTCCGGTGGCACCGCACTATGGTCATGGTTTTCGCTACGTACTCATGGTGCGCTATCGGTTTGCGCAAGGGGACGTCTGGTTGCGCTTTGCCCGGACACGCTGGCTGGATAGATCCCGCGTGGGCAGCTGGCTCACCGCAATCCCCGCACCACATCGCTCTGAAATCACTGTTTTGCTCAGGTTGCGATTTTGATGGGGTTTTGAACCCGAAAAAGCCAGTTTTTTTCGTTCCTTATGCTGGTGGAGGGAAAATAAGTGGCAGTACATGGCGGCGGACACAAATGGCGAACTGGACAGATTAGTCCGTACAATTCGTGCACGGGCGCTGCCCCGGCACATTGCACTGATCATGGATGGGAATGGACGATGGGCACTTCGCCAGGGGCAACCCCGTGTGCATGGTCATCGTGTTGGGGCAGAACGCGTCAGCGATGTGGTGGAACTGGCACTGGACCTGGCAATTCCCTACATAACTCTGTTCACGTTTTCTATGGAGAACTGGCAACGCCCACCTGAAGAAGTGAATGCGCTAATGAACCTCTTAGAAGAAGCCATTGAAACTTACTGGCAGGAAGCGGTTCGCCTCAAAATCCGATTGTTTTTCTTAGGGGATCGGACACGGTTGCCAGATAAAGTACGCCGTGCTATTGAGCATGCTGAACAAGCCACGCGTGTAAACACCCGGCTTACACTCACCTTAGCACTCAGTTACAGCGGACGATGGGAGATTACCGAAACCACAAAACGCGTCTTGCGCAATGCCGGGCGAATTCATCCTGCTGTGGTCACTGAGGAGTTCTGGCAGGCGTGTATGCCCTCGGCACATCTACCTCCAGTAGATCTGCTCATACGTACGGGTGGTGAGTATCGTATCAGCAATTTCACGCTGTGGCAGGCCGCCTATGCTGAGTTCTATTTTACCGAAGTACTCTGGCCAGAATTTACCAAGGTTCACCTGGCACAAGCAATCCTGCACTGGCAGCAGCGGGAGCGACGCTTTGGACGTGTTCCTGATTATCAGGTTTACCCTGCCCGAACTGACGATCAACCGGAAGATGTGGTTTCCCGGTAAAGCGGGATTGGATGCTAAAAAAGATTTTGAAAGGATGCGCAGGGGGAAGTGGTGCGGAAAGTTTGGGTTTATGTTCAGGAATGGATGTGTGGGCATAGTCTTTGTGTTTTGGGGTATATGGCTGGGTGGACCGGCTCAGGCGCAGGTATCCTATCAGCCTGGTAAGGAGTACATTCTGGGTGGTGTCTCCTTTACAATAGATGGGCTGGATGACGTCCCCACCGAAGTCCTGCACGCCCTGACAGGGTTGCGCCCGGGCGAACGGATCCGGATCCCCGGAGACCAAACCCGCGATGCACTGAAGCGTCTCTGGCAACAGGATCTCTTTGTCTCGCTCCGTATGGAAGTCGCGGAGGTTCGTGGCGATACTGTTTACTTGCGGATTGTGGGTAGAGGACAGCCACGCATCGCGAAGTACACCATTGTGGGTGTGCCTCGTGGTCAGGCAGAAGAGATCGCGGAACGCATCGGTTCGCTTAAAGGAAAAGCCTTCACGCAATCGCTCCAAACCATGATTCAGGCACGTGTCCAGCATTACTATCGGGAAAAAGGCTTTTTGTATTGCCGGACGCGTGTGGTCGTGAAAGATACGGATGAGACCGGCAGATTGATTCTGGCTATTCATGTTCACCGCGGGCGGAAGGTCCGCATCCATGAAATTGATTTTGTCGGGAATGTGCGGTTTTCTGACCGGCGTCTTCGCATGCAATTGAAGAAAACGAAAGTCTACCCACGCTTCTGGATTTTACGGCGTTTTTCACTCCATGCACTTCTCTGCGGGCAGGACAGACGGTGTACACCGGAAGACCTGCTCGTCATCCCGCAATTTCTACGCAATATGGTGGACTACTGGGGACAGCGTGTTCGCCTCACCATTTTCCATTCTTCGCGCTACCAGGAAGAACAATTTCAGGCAGACCTTCGCAACATGCTGGAGTTCTACTATCGCCATGGGTTTCGCAATGCTCGTGTCTTGAAAGATACAGTGATGCTCCTGGCAGATTCTACGCTCTGGATCCGAATTTGGGTTGACGAAGGTAATCAGTACTATTTTGGCAGGATTACCTGGACGGGCAACCACCTGTATTCTGACTCTTTTTTGACGATGCGCCTGGGCATTCGTCCGGGCGAAGTGTACAACCGTGAACGGTTGACCCAGCGCCTGTTCGGCGATCCTGCCGGCACCGACATTGCCTCCCTCTATATGGATCAGGGTTACCTGTTCTTCAATGCGGTGCCCCGGGAAATCCGAGTCCGCAACGACACGATTGACATTGAGATTCGGATTTACGAAGGTCCGCAAGCCACGATTCAGCAGGTTTACATTCAGGGCAACACCAAAACGCATGATCATGTCATCCGACGTGAGCTCTACACGGATCCAGGTAATATTTTTTCCCGGCGGGATGTGATTCGCTCCCAGCAACGGCTTGCCAGCCTCAATCTCTTTGACCCCGAACAACTGAAGATTCAGCCGGAGCCCCGTCCGGAAACGGGCGAAGTGGATCTTCGTTATGAGGTTACGGAGCGTGCGTCGGACCAGGTGGAACTCTCTGCAGGCTATGGGAATCGCATGCTGGTGGGGACGCTCGGCTTAATCCTCAATAATTTTTCGTTTCGGGAGTTGATTACGGGTAAGGGGTGGGATCCATTGCCGGCGGGCGATGCCCAGCGCCTCTCAATTCGTGCGCAGTCAAACTACTATGGATACAGGGCGTTAACGGTATCGGTGAGCGACCCATGGTTTGGCGGGCGCAAGCCCCATTCTTTTACCACCACGTTTTACTACAATGTGTTTCAGGGCTTTGCCCCGGTCGTGGATTCATTGCCCAGCAAACAGAGGACACTCGGTGTGAACTGTTCCTGGGGTTTCCGCCTGCGCTTCCCCGACGACTACTTCATGCTGTTTCTCTCACTGGAATACCAGCAAATTCACTTAGTCAATTCAGCGTATTTCTCTACGCTCCTCACCAGTGGCACGGTCAACAATGCATTCCTGGAATTGAAACTGACACGTAATTCTGTTGATCAGCCGCTTTTTCCCAGGCAAGGAGCACAAATCACGTTGACGTGGCGACTGACTCCTCCTTATTCGTTGCTCTTTCCTGTAGCGGTTTCTCCGGAGCTTCCTCCTGAGGAACGATATCGCTGGCTGGAATACTACAAGTGGAAGGTGGATGCTGAATGGTATCTTCCCCTGGATTTCCGGAGGAAATTCGTGGGGAAAATCCGGTTCAGCTTTGGACTGATGGGTGGCTATCAACCAGCGTTAGGTGCTCCACCCTTTGAGCGTTTTGACCTGGGTGGCGATGGCTTCTCCAACTTTTATCTGTATGGCAAGGAGGTGGTTTCCCTGCGTGGTTACAATCCCTTTTTGCTGAATGCACGGGCATTTCAGAAACTCTCCTTGGAGTTGCGCTATCCGGTTGTGCTCAGTCCGATGTCCACGATTTTTGTCTTAGCGTTTGCGGAAGGGGGGAATGCCTGGTCGGACCCCGCACGGATTCAACTCTTTGATTTGTACCGGTCTGTGGGTGTGGGCATTCGTTTTCTGTTGCCCATGGTAGGTTTAATGGGCTTTGATTTTGGCATTGGTCTGGATGTGCCTTATGCGCCACGTCCTGAAAGATGGACGGATTACTTTCGGGCGCCTTATTCACGCGTGAGCATTATTCTGGGCTTTGAACCGTACTGAATGTTGGGCATAGTCTGAAACGGGAAATTCATGGGTAGGGTTGCGAAATGGTTTTGGCGCGGTGCCCTTGTGCTGGGCGGATTGTTCCTGTGCGGGCTTTCCGGGGTGTGGGGTCAGCGCGTTGCCGTGGTGGACACGCGTGCCATCATGGAAGCCATGCCCGAATACCAGAAAGCCCGGCGCTATCTGGATTCCCTGGCACGTGCCTGGCATCAGGAAATTGAAAATCGTCAGCGGGAAATTGCGCAGCTTCGTCAGCAGTATCAAGAAGAAAAGTTTTTGCTCACTGAGGAGATGCGCCGGGAACGTGAACAGCTCATTCAGGACAAGGAGCAGGAAATGCGTCAATTGCAGCGTAGTTACTTTGGTCCGAATGGCAAGCTCTTTCAGGAGCAGGAACGCTTGCTCAAACCCATTCAGGAGAAAATTTATCAGGCGGTTCGGGAAGTGGCGATGAACAAGCGGTATTCGCTGGTACTGGATCAATCAGCGGGCGCTATGATCCTCTACGTAGAGAGGCGGTACGACATTACTGATGAAGTCAAGAAACGACTTGGGCTCAAAGACTGAGTGAAGCTGGTGGATGGGAACGGGAACGGGCACATGGCTGGTACTGGTGGTTCTGTCTGGAGCCGTCAGGCTTTTGAGAGGTGTTTTGCGGAGTGGGAGCGACTCTACTGGTGGCAACAATCGTATGTGCCTGTGTTTCGGGAGTGGGTCTTGCGGAGGGGCAGGCGCACCAAATCACTGCCTGTTTTTTTACCAATAGAGGTGTTTCGGTATCGGGTTGTCCTGGGTGAGGGACTGGTTCCGCGTAGCGTTTTTCGGAGTAGTGGGACGACGGGCAGGCCGCCCGCCAGACATTTTCGTGCGTTTCCTGAACTGTATCGTGAGAGTGTATGGCGGGGGTTTACCTGGTGGTCGCAAACGGTGATGGGCTGGTCTTCCGATCGGTGGTGGCATATCAGTTTATTTCCCGCCCCTGCAATTCGCCAGCACAGCTCACTCAATACCATGATTGCCTGGCTAATGGAGAAGACCCTTTCTGACGCGACCCAGCAATTGGTGTTGCCGCGGGGCACATGGATTGCGCCCGAGTTGTCTAAGGATGTTGCGCGTTTGTATACTGCGTTGATGGAAGCCATTGCTGTAATCCCAGGAGGATATCGTCCACTTGTGTGGGGTCCACCTTTCGTATTTATTGCGCTGGCGGAACGGGGCAAATCTTTGCCCTCGGAAACCTGCATCATTGAGACTGGTGGAATGAAGGGGCGGGGTCCCGAGCCCGATCGCCGCACACTTCACCGATGGTTAGCCCGTCGTCTCGGCTGCTCTGTCCATTCTGAATTTGGCATGTGTGAGCTGAGTGTACAGGCGTATACTGTGGAAGCCGGCGTCTTTGCTTTTCCTCCGTGGGTGCACATCCAGGTGGAAGATCCACAGGTGCCGGGGAAGCTCGCTGGGCACAGGATGCGACGTCATGTTCGTCCTGGTCGCCTTTGCCTGATTGATCCCTACAATTTTGAAACCTGCGCGTTTCTGGCTACAGAAGATCTGGTTCAACCCCTAAACGCAACCTGTTTTCAGGTGATTGGACGACTGGAAACCTGTGATTTACGTGGCTGCCACCTTCTCTGGACGGAAGCGCATTAAATGGGTGTGGAATGCGGAATGTGCGAAGTGTTACCGGTTCACCAGGACTTTGTGCCAGGTCGTCCATTGTGCAGCTCGTCCCCGGATGAAATACACGCCGGGGACTAACGCAAACTGGTGCTGTGCCTGGGCTGGTAACAATACCTGTACGATTTGTCTGCCATCTGCTGTGTAGAGGGCGAGTTGAACAGGAGTTGTACCCCGGTTTTGTACGATGAGCCAGGAACCTTGCCGTACGGTGAACCAAAGCGGATTCATAGCATGCGTTCTTGCGGCGTTCAGGGAGGCGCCGGTGGGGGCATCGCCCGGCACCTGAACAGACACCTGTACACGGCAACCATTGACATCCGTAACCGTGGCGGTATACCATCCTGGGCATAAGCCCGTTACAATAGCGCCGGTATCGCCTGAACTCCAGACGATGGTATACGGAGGCGTCCCTCCCTGGATGGTTAAGTGAATTGCTCCTGTGCAGGTATTGCCCGTCGCGGCAATGACGGTATCCACATTGACCTGAATGGTATCCTGATTGACCAGGGCAAACGTTCCGGATACCTGACATCCTGCCTGGTCAGTAACAACCACGGAATACACCCCTGCACCAATCCCCTGTAAAACAGCACCTGTATCACCGGTATTCCACTGGTAGGTGTAAGGAGGAATACCCTGAACGCCTGCTACGGCAATGACGCCAGAGGAATCCCCGGGACACAGTGGATGGACTTCCTGAACCAGCATGAGCGTTAAATGACTCAGTGCATCCAGTGTGAATGTGTCGGAAAACTGGCAGCCTGCCCCATCCGTAACCGTCACGATGTAGGTTCCTTCTGGCAGGTTAGTGAGCACGCATCCGGTATCGCCCGTGTTCCACGAACAGGTGTAGGGGGGCTGGTTACCGTTTATGGTTACGGTGATGGCGCCATCGGAGGTATAGGTGCAGGTGGGTGCTTGTGGTTGTATTGTGAGTGTGGGGGCGGGCGGACCTGTCAGCACAATGGTATCTGACGTGGTGCATCCGGCACTATCCTGGACCGTAACGATGTAGGTGCCTGCGGTCAGTCCGGTGAGCGTACACCCGGTTTGGCCGGTATTCCACGAACAGGTGTAGGGAGGCGTTCCGCCCGCAGGTGTGACAGAGATTGTGCCATCCTGGGTTTGGGGGCAGGTGGGATCCTGCGCCTGAACAGTGAGCTGGGGTGGGTTGGGTGCCGTCAGCGAAAACGTATCCTGGGTTGTGCAGCCATTAGCATCCGTTACAGTAACAATGTAGGTTCCTGTGTCCAGGTTGGTGAGTGTACAGCCCGATTGGCCGGTATTCCACGAGCAGGAATAGGCGCCTGTTCCACCACTGATGTTCAGTGTGATGCTTCCGTTTGGTGTTCCGGCACAGGTCGGATTTTGCGTTGTACCATTCACGGTGAGAGGTGGGGGTGCAATGAGTTGAATTGTGTCTGCCACGCCGCAATTCAGCGTGTCGGTTAAAGTAACGATGTACGTTCCGGCACACAGCCCGGTCCGCACCAGCGTACCATTTACACCGTCGCTCCATGCGATGGATAGGGGTCCTATGCCATCCCAGGGCGTGTCAATCACCACTGTGATTGCACCATCGCATGAGCTGGCGCATGAGGGTGCTTGAACGATGATGGTATCAATGCGGACGGGCAGGGCTTCAATGACTGCCAGGTGTGCCATAACGAGTCCATAGCCATAGTACTGGTCTTTGCCGGGTGCGCCCAGGTCCATCGCTGTAATTTGCAGTATGCGTCGGGCGGTTCGGTTGTCCATACAGGGATGGACGGAAAAGAGGAGCTGGGCTAAGCCAGTGACGTGTGGTGCCGCCATGGAAGTTCCGTTTTTGTAGTTGTAGAGAGAGTCGTATGGGACGGGTGCCACGACCGAGTAAATCAATCCGCCATAGACAAGTCGTCCGCCAGGTGCCACGACTTCCTGGTCCACTCCATAGTTGGAGAAGTTGGATAGGGAAATCGTGTTGTTGTTGGAGTTGTAGTCTACGGAGCCCACGGCAATGACTTCGGGATAACGGGCGGGATAGGCGACAGGGCTCGTGGCACTGTTCCCGGAGGCGGCAATGAGGATCTTGCCGTTGTTCCAGGCGGTTTGACAGGCGCTGTGCATGGCGGCATTGTAAGTAGAACTGCCAAAGCTCATGTTGATGGCGCGAATGGGTGCAGTGTTTGCCATGGCGTTGATGGCGTTGATGATGGCGGTGGTGCTTAAGCTGGGCGTGCCACTGAAGGCGTCGGGCATGGCTTTGCCAAACACGATGGTGTCGTTGACGATTCCGGCAATCCCCTGCATGTTGTTGATGGTGGCGGCGGCGATGCCCGTAACGTGTGTTCCGTGGTCGTCGCTGGCGGAAGGTGGGTAGACATCGTTATCGTTGTCGGCAAAATCGTAGCCGTAGAATGCCCAGGTGAGGTCTTCGTGGTTGTAGTCCAGGGCGTTGTCAATGATTCCGATCCAGTAGGGCGATCCACCCGTAGTGTAGCACCAGGCGCTATCTGCCCAGATGAGCCAGGGCGCCCACGACCAGATAATACTATCCCAGGCAGGGTCATTGGGTACGCATGTCAGGATGCGGACTTTGGGTTCGGGTTCTATGCCGAGGATGCGTGGTCGTTCGTTGGTGAAGGCATCCTGGATGAGTGCGTAGATGTACTCGGGTGTGGGGATGGGCACGCGAAAACTGTAAAATCGTTGCAGGTCGGGAAACATGGATGAGTCCAGGAGTTCGGTCAGATGCCATCGGTTTAGAAAGGGCTTGATCTCTGGGAGGGAGCCTTCTGGAGGGAGGGAGATGATGATGCGGTCCAGCCAGACTGCCGACCAGAATGCGCTGTCGGTAGGGGGATGCTTGAGGACGTGCCACCAGTCTATGGGTCCGGTCATGGGTATAGGTGGGCAGTCGCGACAGGTGGGTCCACTGGGTCGGTGCGGACCATTCGCCACAGCTGTAATGCACAAGTTAAAGGTGATCAGCAGGTTAGCCAGCGCAGGGGTTAGTCGTTGCAGGGAATTGCGCATGAATGCGGGAATTTACCAGTTTGCAGGTTGCTTATTGTTGTCTACCGATGGGTTGCCCTGGACTTTAGGGTTGGCTACGGAAAGCGCCGTGCAATTCACCCCCTCCTAATAAGATAATTTGACGACAAAATGGCAAACGGCGGAACACCAAATTGCAAGGTCCACTCAAAAAATTCCAGATTGGGCTGGTAGACTGGCGAGTTCACGCAATGGCATCCATGCTTCTTTTTCGGGACCTGTAGAAAGGGCAAGGACCGGGACACCCGTCGCCTCCTCAATCCGCTGGATGTACTGACGAACCGAAGGATGTAAAGTTTGTGGAGCAACGAACAGGCGGTCCCACCCGGGACATTCTTCATATATGGGAAGCCACTCCTGGAGGTGAACGGGAAATTCCCGGCTTTGCTTTCCTGAGGTTTTGTGCTGGTAAGCAATGGCGAGGGGTAACGATTCCCGTCCGCTCAGCACGTCTATTTTTGTCAGGAAGAGTCCATGAACAGCATTAAGCATGACGGCATAACGGAGAGCGACTAAGTCCAGCCAGCCACAGCGACGTGGTCGCCCAGTAGTGGACCCGTATTCGCCGCCCTTTTCACGAAGCCATTCCTGGTCTGGCAAAGCACATTCTGTGGGGAAGGGTCCTTCTCCTACGCGCGTCACGTAGGCTTTGGCAACGCCATAGACATGGCGAATCATCCGAAAGTGGATACCCAGCTCTGCACAGACGGCAGTGGCTAAGGTTCTTGAGGACGTCACGTAGGGATAGGTGCCAAAGAGGTTATCCAGCAAAGTACCCTGGGCACCTTCTACTAAGATGCGATGCTGGTGCCTGTTCAGATGGGTATCCAGCCAGTAGGGACCGTTGACAATCTGGATGGAGTCCAGCAGGTCATGAATCGCAGCAAACCATTGTTGCTCCTCTGCAGGGTCTATTCCCGGATGATTTGCCTGGGTCTGTGCAAACGCTTCTGGGTGGATTGCCTTTGCCAAGCGCAGGTGTTTATCACGCAGGTAGGCGTATTGGTTGTGGAAATCGCGTGTATGGGCGATACCAATGGGCAGACCATTTCGTCCGGTTTTATCCATGTGGACAGGTCCAATCCCGCGAAGTGTAGATCCGATGCGCCGTGCACCTTTTGCCTGTTCAGATAAGCGGTCCAGCAGTCGGTGTGTGGGTAGGATCAGGTGGGCGCGCGCGTCAATAATGATTCGGTTTTGCCAGGGGATCCCTCGTTCTTCCAGGCGCCGTAATTCTTCGCGAAGGATGATGGGGTCAATGACCATGCCCGCCCCTAAGAACGCAATGGTGTGGGGATGGACAATGCCCGAAGGGATATGGTGCAGGATTAAGGGCTGGTCGGAGGCGTCGGGAAAAATCGTGTGGCCAGCGTTGGGGCCACCCTGAAAACGCGCAACAATGTCATATTCCTGTGCCAGGACATGCACGACTTTTCCTTTGCCTTCGTCGCCCCATTGCAATCCAACGAGCACATCCACGTACATGGGTTAGGGATTCACTGTGCGGGATCGGTTGTCTGGTCTGGAAGTGGTTGTTGCTGTTGTTGTTGTTGTTGTTGTTGTCATGATGGGGGATGGCGAGCTGGCTTGTGGTGTGGGTTGTGTGCCAGGGGGTTCAACGGCAAAGATGGAGGCTTCCGGTTGAATTTCATGAATAAAGGGTAGCTGGCGGATGCGCGTCAGGAGCCTGTCCATTTGGTTGCGGTGGGCAATATACACACTCATGGAACCCTGAAAAGTTCCGTTGGGCAGGCTTTCCAGGTGAATGGCACTCAGGTTTAAGCCCAGCTCGCGAAAGAAGATGCGGGAAAGTTCATAGATGACGCCGGGGCGGTCCTCACCTTTGAGTCGGAACTGGATGAGAAAAGCGATTTTCTGGTCGGGTGTCCAGGCAGTTTTCAGTACGCGTGCACCGTATTCTGAGAGGAGGGCTTTCCCCCGTTCGCACTGCAAAGTGTGCACTTCTACGAAGGGGAAGCCCAGCCTGTTGTGTTGATTGTGGTTACCGGGTCGGAGAACGACAACCATATCGCCGGGTACGGGTTGACAGCAGGTTTGTCGGCGCTGGGTGGTTCGTTCCCACAGGGGTATGGGCAACAGGTCGTGCTGGTAGAGGAGGCGTGCCTGCACCTGACTGATTACTTCTTCCAAGCCCAGGTGCCCTTCCTGGATGACGAGGTAGCCATCCTGGTTTTTCCAGTGGGGTTTCCAGCGGAGCTCCAGTTCATTTCGCCCCAGCAGGTAATAGAAGACGTAGAGGTCGCCTTGGGCGTACAAGTAGGCAAGGGTTTGCAGGTTGCGTCGTGAGAAGCGCAAGCCATGTTCCCGGAAAAATTGTTTGAGTTTTTCGCGTCCCTGCTGGATGTCGGCTTGGGCGCGTCGCCGAAAGTAGGCACGGAGTGCGCGGCGTGCTCGGGCAGTTCGGACGTAACGCAGCCAGTCGGGCTGGGGTTGCTGACTGCGTGCTGTGAGGACTTCCACGACGTCCCCGTCTGTCAGCGTATGGTTGAGTGGGACGATTTTCTGGTTGACGCGTCCGCCAATACAGTGCAGTCCCAGATGCGAATGGATGGCAAAGGCAAAATCCAGGACCGTAGCACCAACGGGGAGCATCCGGGCTTCACCCATAGGTGTATAAACGCGAATTGTGTTTTCTTCGGTTTGGACGCGAACCTGGCGCAGTAATTCTAGGTTGGATGGATCCGGGTTGTGCAGAATCGCGCGGACTTGCTGAAGGACACGCTCCAGGTCTTCCTGTTTCTTTCCTTCTTTGTAGGCGTAGTGCACGGCGATGCCAATTTCAGCCTGCTCATGCATGCGTTGTGATCGGATCTGGATTTCTATGGGGTAGCCGCGAACCCCTTCCTGGTGCAGGAATATGGTCAGGTGGATGGCTTCGTACTGGTTGTTCTTTTTTTGTTTTCCGATCCAGATGCGTGTTCGGGGTGCGTAAATGGTGTAGGGGTAGGCGTGTTCATGGGCGTACAGTGTGCTGAGCACCTGGAAGCATGCACGCACTTCGTCGTTTTCGGGGTAAGGCGGTTCAAGGATAACGCGCACTGCCAGGATATCGTAGATTTCTTCCAGTTGCACGCCTTTGCGTTGCATTTTCAGGTAGATGGAGGCGGGGGTTTTGATACGGGTTTCCAGCCGATAGTGGAGGTTCAGGGGTTTGAGCAGCTGATTGAGCAGTGAGCAGGCGGTACGCAGTGCCTGTCCACGTCGTGGGAAGCGCTGGTCAATGGACTGGCGGATGCGTGCGTATTCTTCGGGATAGAGGACGCGGAAGGAGAGGTCGTCCAGTTCCATTTTCATGCGGTAGAGACCGAGCCAGTGAGCAAGGGGTGCATAGGCGTACCAGGTTTCGGTGGCGTATCGGATTTGTCGTTCACGGGGTAGTGCCTCCACACTGCGCATGTTATCCAGGCGGTCTGCCAGCTTGACAAAAATGATCCGGATGTCCTGTGCAACGTGGAGTAAGATGCGTCGGAGATCCTCGCTGTTGGGTACGAAGGCGCCCTGGACTAAGCGCTGGATTTTGGTCAGTCCGTTGACGAGTCGGGCGACTTCCTCGCCAAATTGCTCTTCAATGGTCTGGAGGTCAATTTCGGTGTCTTCTATGACGTCGTGCAGGAGTGCGGCTTGGAGGAGTGCTTCATCCCAGAGGAACCCCTGGTCCATCAGGATTTGCATCACGCGCAGTGGATGGAAGATGTACAGTTCGCCGGAGAGCCGTCGCTGGCTGCCGTGCCCTTCCAGTGCCAGGATTAAAGCCCGGGCAACACCTGGACGGAATTCTTCCGGGACACGTCCCATTACTGAGGAGGTCAGGTAAAGGAGGCGACGGTATTCCCGTGCGTTTTTGCATAGCGTGCGGAGTTGGTGGCGGATGGGCTCCCGAAAGTCAGGGGGAAAAACACGATAGCCGGCGAAGCGGATAGGTGCAATACTTCTGCCAGGAGTTTCCATGCAGGAAGTTTTCTGGGTGGTGTTTCGGGTTTGCATGGCTTGGGATTCGGTCTCCCCAGGGTAAACTTAATGCACAGACGGATTTTACAGAATGTCAAGGTAGAGGTGCAGGATCTGGCGGGCGACTTGTTCGGGGTGAAACCGCTGGACATAGGTTTTGCCCCGTACAATCAGCTGGGCGCGTAATGTTTGGTCGTGGAGCAGGCGGTCAATTGCGGAACGGATGGCTTCGGGTGATTGGGGAGGGACGTACAGTGCGGCGTTCCCTCCGGCTTCGCGCATAGCGGGGTGGTCGCCGGCAAGGACAGGTGTACCCATTGCCAAGGCTTCTGCCACGGGATAGCCAAACCCTTCTGCTAATGAGGGGAACAGCACCAGGTCAACCTGTCGGATCAATGCCAGGAGCCGGGGTGCGGGCAGTGGGTCCAGTGCTCGCCATTCTCGGACGCCCCGACGTAAATGGGGTTGTAAGACCCGATAGCAACGGTTGCCGTACCGTGTCGGTTTACCCACGACGATGAGTGTCCACGTATGGGGGAATTGTGCCAGTGCCTGAACAATGCCATGCAGGTTTTTCCGGTATTCCAGTCTGCCAAAGAAGAGTAGCCAGGGTCGGGGGGCGTCCCGGAGCTTGTCGTTCAGCCAGGAGGGAAGGTTGTTTTCCAGGGTATCGGCATCTTGAAAACACAGGGGGCTCAGGGGTGGGGGGATGACGCTGAGGCGTTCGGGCGAGCAGTGACTCCATTCCAGGACCTGCTGGCGGACATGCTGGGTGATACAGATGATTCGGGTTGCGCGTGCGAGTGCCTGGCGCACTTTCCAGGCGTAGATTTGCCGGTCAATCCAGGGGAAGTTCCGGGGGATTTCGCGGAAGAGGAGGTCGTGGATCGTCACGACGGAAGGACAATTCAGGTTTAGGGGCAATTCGTTGCTCAGTCCGTGGAAGAGGTTCGTTTGTCGTGAGGCGAGTTTGCCCACGTACCAGGTGCGCCACCACCAGTGGAAAGGGCGCCGCCACCATGAGGGGCGCATTGTGATGGTCCGGGTGTTGGGAGGGGGTTGCCAATCTAAGCGCCGAAATGGAGTGTACAGGATGAAGTGGAAGCGAATACCGGTGGTTTGGGCAAGGGACGGGGCGACGCGTGCGAATCCTTCTATGAGCCGGCGACTGTACTGCCCCAACCCTGTGGCTGTACAAAAGGCGCGTTTGGCGTCCAGTCCTATGTACAGTGTAGTTTCAGGTGGGGGGTGGGGCATGGGCAGTAAGTGCGATTTGGATTTCCAGTCCGTCGTAAGCGGGTGCGATGCCCGGAGGGAGTTCTGCGATGAGGTCAGCGTGTTTGCCCAGGTAGTGGCTGATGTGTGTGAAGTAGGTTTGGCGTGGTTGCAGTTGTTCAATGAGCTGGAGTGCTTCGGAGAGGTTGAGGTGAGCAAGGTGTGGCTCGCGCTGTAACACGCCGAGCACAAGCACATCCAGTCCTTGCAGATGGTGGAGGTAAGCCGGGTCTATGCGTTTGAGGTCGGTCAGATAGGCGAAGGGTCCGATTCGGAAGCCGAGGACAGGCATTTTGTGGTGCCAAAGCAAAATGGGCTGAATCGTGAAGGGTCCGATAGAAAAGGGGGTGTCCCATGAGATGATGTGTTCGCGAATCTGGAGTACGCCTGGATAGTGGCGTGCCCGGAAAATGAAGTAGAATTGCTGTTCTAGGGATTGCCAGGTTTCGGGTGTGGCGTAAATGGGGATGGGTTGGCGATGAAGGAAGAAGATGGGTCGGAGGTCGTCCAGTCCGCCGGTGTGGTCGCGATGGGCATGTGTGAAGAGGACGGCGTCAATTCGTGTGATTTGATAGGTGAGGAGCTGGTCGCGCAGGTCTGGGCTGGTATCCACTAAGAGTGAAAAGCCATTCAGAGACAGCAGGATGCTACATCGGCGTCGGGTGTCGCGTGGGTCGGACGACTGGCATACTGGACATGTACAGCCGATGACGGGGATGCCCTGGGAGGTGCCAGTTCCCAAGAACAGGACTTTCAGGGTTGTGGTGTGTTCTGGCGTTGCTGTCGCCATTGTTCTGCCACCTTGATGCATGCCTGGAAAGAAGCCAGGGAAGCAATGCCTTTTCCCGCGATGTGTTCGGCAGTGCCATGGATGGGGGACAGGCGCAGGAAGGGCAAGCCCCATGTGAGATGAACGCCCCTGAACCCTGCAAGCATTTTGAACGGAATGAATGCCTGGTCATGGTACATTGCGACGACGCCTGAAAACTGCTGGTAGGTGCCCATTCCCCAGAAGCTGTCTGCGGGGAAGGGTCCCTGTACGGGAATGCCGGTTTGCTGGCAGGCGGAGATGGCAGGTCGGATGATCTGGTCTTCTTCGGTACCCAGGTTGCTTTCGCCGGCATGGGGATTGACGCCCAGAACTGCAATTGATGGAGGGGTGGTGGGGTGGCTGGATAGAGGGCTCAGGGTCTTCAGGAGTGTGTAGAGTGCGTGGATGGCAGATTGGATCTGTTGGGGGTTGAGTGTGGGAATGACGCGTTTCAGAGGGATGTGGTCGGTTACAGCAAGTACCCAGAGGGATGGTAGTTGATTGGGCGGATTGTCGTGTGGAGGGAAGGTGCCCATGATCATCCAGAGTGAGGAGTTCGGGAAGTGTGTCCGGAAGAATTCGGTGTGTCCGGGGTAGGGGATTCCCGCCTGTTGCCATCGCGCTTTAGAAACAGGCATGGTGAGGAGGATGTCGTTGGGCTGGCAGTCTGTCACTGCCTGGTGGAGGGCGGTGAAGGATTCAGAGGTGGTCGCCCCCGTTGCAGAGGAGGAGTCTACCTCTATGAGGGGCAGGGAGGTCCATACCCAGTCTGGTAAGCCCAGCCGGGATGCGTACTGCTGGAAGACGTGGGGATTGCCGTAGATGCGTGTTTGTTCAGGGAGTCCATACAGCCAGTGGTAGCGCAGGATTAGTTCGGGTCCGATACCCTGGGGATCACCCTGCGTGATCCGAAGCATCCTGTTTTGCAGCAAGGTATTGTTTTTCCAGGAAACGGATGAGCATTCGTACGGGTATGCCGGTTCCGCCGGCGGGGTGGTAGTGCCATGGTTTGAGCAGGAATCCTACAGGGGCAATATCCAGGTGGATCCATGGATAGGACCGGGCAAAGTGGGCTAAGAATTGTGCGGCGATCTGGGCACCGGCAAGTCTGCCGTCACTGACGTTCTTCAGGTCTGCTACGGGCGACTCCAGTTCTTCGCGGTATTCATCCCAGAGGGGGAATTCCACGATGCGTTCGTAGGTTTCTTCGCCTGCCTGGCGCAGGGTTTCCATCATAGTGGGTGGAACGTCTTTGCCAAAAGCCACGCTGCCATAGGGTCCGAGGGCGCGCAGTGCGGCGCCGGTGAGGGTTGCCACGGTAATAGTCAGTTCAGGTTGGTAGCGTTTGGCGTAGAGGAGTGCGTCGGCGAGGATCAGTCTGCCTTCGGCGTCGGTATTGGCGACTTCTACGGTGGTTCCATCGGCGTATTCAATTACTTCGGAAGGGAGGATGGCGGAGGCGCTTATGCGGTTTTCCACGGCGGGGATCAGTCCGATTAAATGGAGGGGGAGCTGGCGTTGACAGGCTATGCGCAGGACGCCTGCCACGACGGCAGCCCCCCCCATATCGCATTTCATCATGTTGATCATGGCTTCGGGGGATGCTTTCAGGTTGATGCCGCCCGTGTCGAAGATCACGCCTTTTCCGATGAGGACGATAGGCTGGCGGTTGATGGGGTTGTCAGGCTTGTATTCGGCGATGACGAAAGCGGGTGGCACGACCGATCCGCGATTAACCGCCAAGATGCCCGCCATCCGGGCTTGTTCAATTTCCTGGCGCCCCCAGATTTCAATTTGGAATCCGTCGGATTGGGCGGCTTGAGCGATGGCATTGGCGAGTGTTTGTGCGTTCAGCTGGTTGGGCGGGTCGTTGATCAGGTCGCGCACCCACCAGACGATGTTGGTTTCTATGCTGAGCCGGTGTCCGTCTAATTGGGCGGCGGTGTTTCCGTGGAGGTAGATGGTCTGGAGTGGGTGGGGTTGTCGTGTGCGTTTCAGGTGGTGGGAGTAGGCGCCCAGTGCCATCCCTTCTATGAGTGCGTACCATTCTGATGGTGAGAGGGATTCGCCCAGTAGGGCGAGTGAGGCGATGCGCCATTCGGCGCACAGTTGCTGGAGGCGGTTACCTGCCCGGCGTAGTGCTTCGGCGGTACGTTCTGGATGGGTGTCCCGCTTAAATTGTACAATGGGTATGTCCTGCCAGTGGATACGCCAGGCTTTCCCTGAGTCTTCTTCTGTGGGTTGTATGCGTATGTGGAGTATGTCGGGAGGGATGTCGGTTACAGGAATGACATCAAACGATGCAATATGCCAGCGTTGCGCCATCTTTCCGGGATTTTCTGTAAAGAACGTAGGATACAAATGGGAATCGGACAGGTAAGTCTGTCTGTTTACAGAGCGCTACTGAGCCTTCTTGCTGATTTGCAACATTTCCTGGACTTTCTGCTGGATTTCCTGGATGCGCGCCAGGACGTCTTCTACATTTTGCAGGGAGACTGGCGGAAAGCGTGCTAAAGCCCGCTCAACCACCTCGGTAATTTCTGTGAAAGCGATTCTACCCTGGAGGAAAGCATGGACGGCAACGTCATTGGCAACGTTCAGCACTAGGGGTCGGTCCTTGCCCGTCTGTAATGCCTGGTAAGCCAGTTTCAATGCGGGGAATTTCTCGGTATCGGGTTCGTAGAATTCCATTTCCTGAAGCATGGTCAGATTCAGCTGGGGTACAGGTAAGGGCAGTCGGCAATGTGGATAGCTGAGTGCCAGTGCAATGGGTATGCGCATATCGGGGTAGCTGACCTGCCATTTCATGCTGCCGTCCTGAAACTGGACGATGCCATGGACGTAAGCCTGGGGGTGGATCCACACGTGGATCTGGTCTGGTGTGAATCCAAAGAGGTAGGCGGCTTCAATGACTTCCAGCCCTTTGTTCATCAGTGTGGCGGAGTCTATGGTGATTTTGGCGCCCATTTTCCATCGGGGGTGGCGCAGTGCCTGTTCTGGCGTGACGTGGGCTAGGGCTTGGCGTGGCAGTTGCCAGAAGGGTCCGCCACTGGCAGTGAGCACGACGTGTGCGACGCTCTGGATGTCTTCGCCCCAGAGGCATTGCCAGAGTGCGGAGTGTTCGGAGTCTACGGGGAGGAGTTCGCCTTTTGTGGTTTGGCGTGCGGTTTGGATCTGGTTGCCGGCACAGACGAGGACTTCTTTTGTGGCAAGGGCGACACGTTTCCCGGCGTGGAGTGCGGTGAGTGTGGGGCGAATTGCCTGTGTGCCGTTTCCGATGGCGATCACGATGATGTCTGCCTCGGGTTCACTGGCTAAGATATCCAGGGCGGATTCACCTTCCAAGAGGTGGATCCGGTGTTTTCTGGGTTCGTTCAGTGCGTGCCACTTTTGCAAGCCTTTTGGGGAAACGATTCCCACGTATTTGGGTGCAAACTCGTCAATTACTGGCAGAAGCGCTTCTATGCGCTGGTTGACGGCTATGCCCAGCAGCTGGAAGTGGTCGGGGTGCTGGCGCAATACTGCTAAGGTTTGTTTGCCAATGCTGCCGGAAGCGCCCAGTATAACCACACGTTTTGGTTTATTATCCATGGGGACAGATTCATGCACGCAAATCCCTTTGTTGCTGGAACTCTCAGGGACACCCAGCCATTTTCCTTAGTAAGGTAGCAATTGGTGAACTCATGGAAGGCGCGGCGTATTTGGGTGGGCATGGGGCGCGGGTCTTTGTGAAGCAGTATCAGATTCCTGCGCATCCGGAGGCGATACATCGGACGCTTCAGGAGATTATGGATCGGCTCCAGCAGGCTTACAGGCTGGATGAGTACAATTATGGGCGTGTGTACATTGCGTTATCGGAGGCGCTGAACAATGCGTATCGGCATGGATGTCGGCAACAGCAACACATGATGATTTTTGTTCAGGTGGAGCTGGCTGTTCCGCATTTACGGATTTTGGTTCGGGATTTTGGTCCGGGTTTTCCGTATCAGCAGTTTTTGCAGAAGGTGGAGGCGATGCCGCCGGAATTGCTGGAGGCGCCGGAGGGCAGAGGGATTTTGCTGATGCGTCGGTTGGCGGATCGTCTCACGTATGCACGTCGTGGTACGGAGGTCACGCTATATTTCTATTTATATCGGAAAGAGGAGCCAGGTCAATTGGCTCGGTAGCGTGTGGGTTCTGGGGAAGGCTCAGCGCATGGATAGGGCTGTGTTGAAGGGTTTTGGTGTGGACATGCGACGTTTTGCTTTGCGGGTGCATTGTTCGGTGTGTGGTCGCGGCTTGCGTGCTGTCCAGTGGATGCTGGGTAGCTGGTTAGGTGGCTGTCTTCCCGTGTTGTTTTCGCGGTATTATCGGCGTGTGGATGTGGTTTTGGTTTCGGATGCGGAGATTGCGCGGTGGGCGGGTTATTTTCTTGGGGATGCCCATGCTCATCCGACGGATATTTTGACGTTTGGGGATTGGGAGGTGGGTGAAGGTCAGTTGCTCATTGATGTGGCGCAGGTGGTTCGTCAGGCGCCGGGGTATTCTATGCGTGTGTCGTCGGAGTTTTTGTTTGTGGTGGCGCATGGTTTTTTGCATTTGCTGGGTTTTCGGGATAGTACGAGGGATTTACGAGAGACGATGTGGCGGATTCAGTCGTTGTGGGTAGAGCGGTTTCCTTCGCGTGCTTTACCTTATTTGGAGCGGAGTCTTGTTCGGCATGTGCATGGGAATAGGCGGTCATGATTGTGAAGGGTTGTAGGGCGAAGCGATGTGCAGTGTGGTTGTTGTCGGTGGTTTTTGTGGGTGGATTGTTTGTTTTTGCGCAGAAGACGGCGCATTGGAGTTTTTTGCCGTTGGCGCCCATGGGTATGCATGGAGGTCCGTTGCTGGATGATTATGTTGAGGTGCATGGTCAGGGTCGGTGGCAGTGGGTGGGTATGCCGGGAGCGCCGACGACGTATCTGGTGAGTGGGTCGGTACCCTTGCCAGTAGAGGGTTGGGGTACGTTGGGTCAGATTCAGCTGGATCGGGCAGGTCCTTTGATGGCGTTTCAGGTGGGTTTGGGGGGTTGGCGGTTGTTGTCGGTGGGTGAGGTGCCGGTCCGTGCGGGTTGGTGGCTGGGTGTTCAGCATTATCGGTCTACGCCGTGTGATTTGACGTTGCCCTCTGGTCGGTCGCCGTGTGCTGCGGATGATCCGGCGTTTGTTCGTTCGCCGACTGTATCTGGTCCGGGAGGGTTTGTTTCGGTATTTGTTCAGGCGATGGATGTGCCTGTGTACTGGTTATGGACTTTGAGTGTTCAGCGGGTTGTGGAAGGTGCGCCGCGTTTGGCTGGGCGTCGGGTGTCTGAGCCGTGGGTGGTGGCATTTTCGGGGTTTGGTCCCCTTTTTGCGGTCAATGAGGTTTGGGATGTGTGGGGTGCGTTTTCGTTGTATAGTTCTCGGATTCAGGTTGCTCAGGCGCAGATTCAGGTGTATGGACGTGCGCGTGATCGGTTGTGGGTGGGTTTGTCCTGGCGGGGTTTTACGGGTCGGACTCTGGAGAGTGCGGGTTTCATTATTGGGGTGACGTTTCTGGATCGGTATCGGTTGTTTTACACGTATGAGTTGCCGGTGGGTGTTGTGGGTCGGGGTTCACGGGGTTCGCATGAAGTGTTGTTGCAGGTTCGGTATCCGGTGGTCTGGCGTCAGCGGGTCTATCCGATTATTTTTTCGCCGCGCTTCCTGTAGGAAAATTGTTTTTGTGGTTTGCCTTACCTTATAGGGATGAAGGGGTGGAGGATGGCTCGGGAAAAAAATTTGTGAAACATCTGGGGGGGATTTTTCGTCTTTAAAGAGAGTGCAGGGAAAATGGAGGCGTGATGGTTGGGGAGGAGGCGGTTAGGGGCAGGAGGTTGTTTGGCGAAAGGCGTGGGCAAAATGGGTTTGTGATGCGAGGGAAGAAGGTTGTTGGACAGGTGTTGGGCATGGTTATGGTGGTGGGGTTGGTGGGTTCGTGTGGTCAGGGTGTACGGATTACGGGTGAGTTGACGGGTGTGCCCAATCGTCCTGTTGTGGAGTACTATATTCCGTTTGGGACGGTGTACATTCCGTCGGGGGTGTTGTATGTGGGTCCATCGGATCGGGATGTAAATTTTTCGTTGACGGCGCGTTCGCGGCGCATTTCCATTCAGGGCTTTTTTATGGATGAGACGGAGATTACCAATAATGAGTATCGGCAGTTTGTGTACTGGGTTCGTGATTCGCTGGCGGCGATGATTTTGGGTGATCCGTATACGATTGAGGATGAGGAGGGGAACATTCGCGTGAACTGGGAGATGGCGATGCAGATAGACTGGCAGAATCCGGAGATCATTTCGCAGCTGGAGGAGATGTTTGTGCCTGAGGAGGATCGGTTTTGGGGTCGCCGTGAGATCAACACGGGTTATCTGGTGTATTATTGGGAGGAGATAGATTGGCGGAAGGCGGCGGCGAATCGTGCTCGGATTCAGCAGGGTTTAGAGCCGATTCCGCGTCGTGAGTTGATTATTCGGCACAATACGCCGGTGTATCCGGATACGCTGGTTTGGGTTCGTGATTTTGCGTATTCGTACAATGAGCCGATGACGCGGAATTATTTCTGGCATCCGGCGTTTGATGATTATCCGGTGGTGGGTGTTACGTGGGAGCAGGCGCGAGCGTTTTGTGCCTGGCGTACGCGGTTGTTGAATGCCTGGTTGGTAGGAATAGGTCGGTTGCCCGTAGATGAGTTTCGTTTGCCTACGGAGGCGGAGTGGGAGTATGCGGCGCGGGGAGGTCGGTTGCATGCGCCGTATCCGTGGGGTGGTCCGTATGTTCGGAATGCGAAGGGTTGCATATTGTTGAATTTCAAGCCCATGAGGGGTAATTATCCGGAGGATGGGGGGTTGTATACGGTTCGGGCGGATGCATATTATCCGAATGATTTTGGTTTGTGGAATACGGTGGGGAATGTGGCGGAGTGGACGCTGGATGCGTATGATGAGAATGCGTATTCGTTCACGCATGATCTGAACAGTTATCTGCCGTATATACCGAAGCCGGATGATCCGCCCACGTTGAAGCGGAAGGTGATTCGCGGGGGTTCGTGGAAGGATATTGTTTATTTCTGTCAGACGGGCACACGTTCGTACGAGTACATGGACAGTGCGAAGAGTTTCATTGGCTTTCGGTGTGTGTCCACGTTTTTGGGTCGTTCCATTAATGATTAGCTGGGGTTGCGTACTTTACAGGAAAATCGGTCAAAAAGTTTTGGTTTTTGGGGTTGACATGTCAGGTTGGTTTTGGCAAGTTGGAAATTTGTGGTGGTCAAAGTCAGGTCAAGGCAAAGGGAACTGTTAAATAGGGCGTGCCATGTTTCGGCGGGTCATTTTGTTCTTTCAGACTTACACGGGGTTGCGCATTAAGAATGCCATCATTGGAGGAGGTGCGTCGATTGTGTTGATTGGTGCGTTGTTCAAGATCATGCACTGGCCGCTGGCGGATGTGTTGCTGCCCATAGGGATGATCACGGAGGCGTTTATTTTCTTCTTTCAGGGTGTGATTTTGCCGCCGCACAAGGATTATCACTGGGAGAAGGTATTTCCAGGTCTGGATATTGCGCCTGAGCTGGAAGAGGAGCTGGAGGAAGGCGAGGTAGAGGCGATGGGTGCATTCGCGCCTGGCAAGGGTGTTTCGCCGATTCAGGCGTTGTTACAGCAGCCGCAGTTGCCGCCTGAGTCTTTGGAGCGGTTGAAGGAGGCGATTCATCGGTTGGGTGAGACGATGGAGCAGTTGCGGGATGTAACGGATGCTTCGGTGGCGACGAAGGAGTTCACGGAGAAGACACGGGAGGTGACGTCGCTGATGTCGGAGATGGAGGATGCGTATCGGGAGGCGGTGGCATCTATGGAGGAGCTGGCGCGCTCCAGTGAGGTTACGCGGGAGTATCGTGAGGGGATGGAGCAGTTGTCGGGAGCGGTGAAGGAGTTGAGTGAGTTGTATCCGCAGGAGCGTGATCATTTACGTGAGCGCTTAGAGGCGCAGGAGCAGTTGATTGAAGCGGCGAAGGTTGCCACGCGCAATTTGCAGCATTTTGCGAGTGGGACGTCTGCGCTATCTGAGCACTTAGAGGCGTTTCATGAGCGGTTGCAGCATGCGACGGCGGATGGCAATTCCTTTGCCGCGCTATTAGAGCAGATGCAGTCGCTTTCTGAGGATTTGCAAAAGGTTGTAGAGGCGACGCGTCAGTATCGTGAGGGGATGACGCAGCTTGCTCAGCACATATCAACGTTGAATCGGATTTATGGGGGTATGGTTTCGGCGCTGGGCATTCAACAGACTCAGCAGTAGGTTGGTTTGTTGGGCGTGGGAGGGGGTCGTCTTGGTCGTGGTTGTGTTTGTGAAAAGGTTTTGAAGAGGGCGAGTCAGAGGCTTAAAACCCGGGAAGGATGGGCATTCCGAAGGACCCGCGTCAGCAGATGATCAACTTGATGTACCTGGTGTTGACGGCGTTGCTTGCTTTGAATGTGTCTGCGGAGGTTCTGGAGGCGTTTTACAAGGTGAATCGTGGTATTCAGGCGTCTACGTTAGCGATTCTGGGTAAGAATTCCTGGACGTATACGATGTTGCAGGCGCAGATGGCGATTGATCCGAAGCGAGTTCGGCCTTTGTATGAGAAGGCGGAGGAGGTTCGTCGCAAAGTAGATAGTTTTGAGCGGTATGTTCGGCAGTTGCGCTGGGAGATTATTAAGGAGAGTGGGGGGTACGAATCGGAGGATACGACCAAGTTGAAGAATCCCAAGCATACGGATGCGGCGTCCATTGTGATGATTACGAAGGGTCGTGGTAAGGAGTTGCAGGCGCGGATAAATCGGTTGCGGAAAGAGTTGCTTGACATTGTGGCGTCGGTGGATTCCAGTGCGGTGGATATGATGGCGCGTCGCATTACGTTGAAAGCGGAGGATCCGAAGAACGATCCGAGTAATCGGAACTGGGTGGAGTACAATTTTCAGATGATGCCGAGTGTGGCGGCGGTGGTGATTTTGAATCAGATCATCAATGATGCGCGGACTGCGGAGGCAGAAGTGATTAACTTTTTGTTGAGTCGGATTGGTGCGGGTCAGTTCCGGTTTGATAAGCTGGTGGCGCGGGTTGTGCCCAATTCCAATTACATTTTGATTGGTGATGAGTTCAAGGCGGATATTTTTGTGGCGGCGATGAGTACGACGCAGTTGCCGCAGATCTATATTGGCAAGTTGAAGGAGGAGCTGTTGATTTTGGATACGACGACGGGTTTGTACCGGGAGGTGTACAGGAATCCGTTGGTGGAGATTCACGATACGGTGACGGAGTTTCGTGGTGGGAGTGGGATCTTTCGTCAGAAGCCGACGAGTCCGGGTGAGTACTCGTACGAGGGAGCGGTTCAGCTGGTTAAGCCCAGTGGGGATACGGTATGGTTTCCGTTTCGGTTCAGTTATCAGGCGTCTCGTCCGCTGGCGGTGATTTCGCCCACGAAGATGAACGTGCTGTATATGGGTGTGGATAATCCGCTGGAGATTTCTGTTCCGGGCTATCCGGCGGAAGATGTGATTGCGGTGATTTCGCAGGGGTCGATACGTCGGGTACGAGGTGCGACGTGGCATGCGCGTGTGCGGAAGCCTGGGAAGGCGAAGGTAACGGTGTATGTGAAGACGCCGGATGGAGGCAAGCGGTTAGTGGGGTCTATGGAGTTTCGTGTGAAGCGGATTCCGGATCCGCAGCCGATGATCGGGAATTTGAAGCCGGGTAAGGTACGTGCGTCGGTGTTTAAGGCGCAGAGGGGTGTGATTGCGGATCCTGGCGATTTCCTGTTTGATGTTCGGTTTAAGGTGTTGAGTTTTGAGATGGTGTATAAGCCGAAGCGAGGTGAGGCGATTAAGGTTCGTGCGAAGGGTCCGTTGTTCAATCAGCGGATGAGGCAGTTGATTCAGCGTGCGCGGCCTGGCGATAGTTTTTCTTTTTATGAGATTCGGGTGTTGGCGCCGGACGGTACGACGCGTGTTCTTTCGGGCATTTCTTACGAACTCATTTAAAAAATTGGGTGGTCATGCGGAGTTGTTGTGGGGTTTGGTTTTGGTTAGTCAGGTGGGCTGGTCGGATTGCGGGTGTGTTGAGTTTGGTTGGGCTGGTTGGGGGTTGGGGTTGGGTGCTGGTTGCCCAGCAGATGCAGCCGCAGGTTCGGGATGGTGCGTATGATCGCGATCGGACTAAGCAGAGGCGGGTGATTCCGTATGCGTACTTACGGGAGGCGGATGTGTTTTGGGAGAAGCGGATCTGGCGGGATATTCATGTGAAGGTGAATGAAAAGACGTATGCGAGCAAGGTGAATTTGATTTTTGCGTATCCGAAGCGTCCATTCAGTCAGATTTTGTGGGAGGCGGTGATGTCAGGTGAGATCACGGCGTATGATGCGCTCAGTGATGAGTTCACTATTCCGCTGACGCCCTCCGAAGTTCAGGATCTGTATATGAAGGAGGATACGCAGTGGGTTACGGATCCGATTACGGGTGAGGAGGTGATGGAGATTGTTCGGGATTCATTCAATCCGGAGTATGTGAGCAAATACCGGATTAAGGAGGACTGGATTTTTGACAAGCATCATTCCATGATGTATGTGCGGATTATTGGGATTTGTCCGTATTATTATGAGGTGGAGAAGCAGGAGGCGTTTCCGATGTTCTGGTTGTACTATCCGGATTTGCGGCATGTTCTGGTGAATGAAGAGGCGTTTAATGTTCGGAATGATGCGTTTCGTCCGTCGTGGGATGATATCTTTGAGCGTCGGTTTTTTGAGAGCATCATTGTGAAGGAGTCCAATGTGTACGATAGGTATATTGAGGAGTATTTGACGGGGATGGATGCGCTGTATGAAGGTGAGCGGATTCAGCGTCGTATTCTGGACTTTGAGGAGTTTTTGTGGTCGTATTGAGGTGGGAGGCAGGTTTGCTGTAGTTTGGTGAGAAGTGTTTGCCGGAGCGTGTGGGTGAGTTTGAGGAGGGGGTGTTGCCACCAGGTGAAGTGGATGAGTGGATAGGGTTGGGCGCCCCAGGATTGGAAGTAGCGTGCGGGTCCGGGGAGTTCTGAGCCCAGGAAGTCTACAGTGTGGATACCGAGTTGTTGCCAGTGGTGGAGTAGGTGGTAGATCAGCCAGGTGGTTGCGTGGTATTTGTAGGCGAGAGGTTGGGCGGGCGCGAGCCAGTACCAGACGGTTCGTGTAGTGGGGATGTGTATCCAGGCGAGGGCGGCAAGGAGTGTTTTGTGGTGGTAGACGCCGGTGGTGTGCAGCCAGTGGTGGTGGCGGAGTCGTGAGGCGATCTGTCGGATCATGGAAGCGGACCGGGCTGTAAGATAGCGTCTTTGGTGAGCGTGCGTCAGGAAGAGTTTCCAGAATTCACTGAATTTCAGATTGAATTCAAGGGAGAGGGGAAGCTGTTGGGCGATGCGTAGTGTGCGTTGTCGTTGTTTGTGGAGCTGGTTGTAGAGCTGTTCGGGGTCTGGGGGGATGGTAAGCCGGTAGGTACGGCTGAGGTAGAGGCGTGTGGGATGTTGAGTGGGTAGAGTTTGTGGGGGTTGTTGCCAGCCGGGTAGTGCGATTCGGATTTGACCGTGTGGAGCGAGTTGGGTAAGGGTTTGCCAGAAGGTGTGGGGGATGGGTAGGTCGGGTGTTTGTGTGAGGATGGGGAGGTAGTAGATGCCATGGGGCAGGTAGATGTAAGGGAGCCAGCCAAATTTGTGGTTCAGGAAGAGGGGGAGTGCAATGGATGGGTTATGGGTGTTGTGGATGAGTACGCCCCAGGGTTTGAAGAGGTCCAAGATGAAGGAAAAGCAGAAGGGGGAGGGGTTCCAGCTGTTGAGGACGGATTGGTTCCAGAGGTTGGGGTTGATGTGATTGTGGAGGAGGAAGTGCCGGGGTGTGGTGGCGGTCATGGTTTTGGTGGCTTACCGATATAAGGGAACTTACGCTCTTTGCTTGTTGTTTTTCCTTATGAAGGGCGTTTGGCAGGTTGGCAAAGGGAACAGGCGGGAAATAGGGTAGTGATGGGCTGGCGGAGGAACTGGGTTTGGGGCGTGGGTTTTGGTCTGGTGTTTGGGTTGCAGGGTTGCATGCCAATTTCGTTTGATCGGCCATTACCGGATGGTGTGCAGGATATGGAACGTATTCCTGAGGAGTTTCAGGGTTTGTATGTGCGTGATGATGTGTGGTTGAAGTTTTGGGGTTTGGGATTGGGATCGGATGCGCTCTATCTTGCAGCCCAGTTGTTGCCTGGTATTTTGGTTGTAAAAGATAGGGAACTGGATTTGTTATTTGTGGGGCATGCCACACGGTATGTTCTGTCTGGTTGGAATGGTCGTTGTGGTTCTGGGGGACGTGTATTTCTGCGCCGGTGGCAGCAGGATTGGTACGTGATGAACTTTGAGGAGCGGAATAAAGAGGGGCAATGTGTTTATATTCCGTGGTTAGTGCAATTTCGTGGACGAGATACGTTGTATGTTGCAGTGGTGTACTTGGAGATGAAGAAGGTGAGCATGGATTTGGGCAGTGAGGGGGGAGAGGAATGGCTTTTGACGATGGTGCGTGAACAGGCAGGTGATCAGCTGGAGGTGCTGGGCACGCTTGATACTTCGGTTATGGGTGGTTGTGTTCAGCCGCCTGTGTTGTGGGTGTCCAGTGGTTTGCGAGAAGAGAGGCGAGAGGAGATTGAGGAATGCCCGTATATGGCAGTTCGTTTGAAACCTTCTTCATCGGTTTTGCCATACTTTGCTCAGAAGGCGGTAGAGGTCCGTAGGGAAGTTCAGGGTGTGCTGGTGCGGGCATGGCGTGATCGGTTTACCGATGTCCTGAAAGCAATGCACGAGGACCAAGCATTGCTACCCGAGGTGCTTCAGGAGGATTATCAGCGTCTTTTAGTGATTGCACGGAAATACGACATTTCCCTGTCTGCTGAGGAGGAGATGGATCGGGAAGTTGGTGAATCAGAGGGAGAAACGGTGAATCTCATGGTGGCAGTTTTGCGGTATTTGCGCATTCGGGAATAGTGGTGTTGGTAGAAGGGTGATATGAGGTGTGGGATGTGATTGTAAGCGTTTGGTTTTTGGGCATTTTTTGTTGATGTTTGGCTTGGGATGTGTGCAGGGCGTTTTGGAGAAGTGCAGTACCTTAAGTAGTAGAGTGTGATTTTGGATGGTACTGGCAAACGGTGGTATGATGGGTGGTCGGATTCTGGTTACTGGTGCGTGTGGTCAGATTGGCACGGAGTTGATTCAGGTGTTGAAGGGTGTAGTAGGTGAGGCTAGGATTGTGTCGCTGGATATTCGGGATGTGGGAGGGTCGTCGTGGCTGGATACGGTGTTTATTCGTGGGGATGTTCGTGATCGGGAGTTGTTGTTTCGTGTGGTTCGTGAGTTTCGTGTAGAGGTGATTTATCATTTGGCGGCGTTGTTGAGTGCGACGGGCGAGCGTCGTCCGGAGGAAGCCTGGACAATCAATATGGATTCGTTATGGCATGTGTTGATGATTGCGAAGGAGGTGGATCATGTTCGTCAGGTGTTTTGGCCCAGTTCCATAGCGGTGTTTGGTCCGACGACGCCGAAGGAGCGTGTGCCACAGGTTACGGTGATGGAGCCCAATACGATTTACGGGATTACGAAGCTGGCGGGCGAGCGTCTCTGTGAGTATTTTTGTCGTCGGTGGCAGGTGGATGTTCGCGGTTTGCGCTATCCGGGGCTGATCAGTTATCGGTCGTTGCCCGGCGGGGGTACAACCGATTATGCCGTGGAAATTTTCTTTGCTGCGCTACGTGAAGGCAGGTACACGTGTTATTTGTCGGCGGATCGGTGCTTGCCCATGATGTACATAGACGATGCGATTCGGGGGACGCTGGAATTGATGGATGCGCCGCGCAGTGCTTTGCGCTATACGGTTTACAATTTTGCGGCGATTTCGTTCAGTCCGTCGGAGCTGGAGTCTGCGATTCGTGCGCACTTACCGGATTTTGAAGTGGAATATAAGCCGGACTATCGGGATGCGATTGCGGCACAGTGGCCCTGCTCAATAGATGACGGGGCGGCGCGGGAGGATTGGGGCTGGGCACATCGGTATGATCTCCCGGCACTGGTCAAAGTGATGCTGGAAGGTGTGCGTCAGCGGATTCGTGAGGAGGCGGTGGGGTTGTCGTCGCCGTCTTAAACGTTAGATGATGGAGAAGCGGATTGGTCGGTGTCCTGTGGTTGTTTTTGATTTTTGGGTTTGCGCTCACGGATTTTGACCTGTGTGAAGACTTTTTCACGGACATAGAAGAGGCGGGCACGTCGTGGTTTCCCCTGGCGATGAACCTCAATTCGGTCTAGCAAAGGCGAGTAAAGCGGAAAGATGCGTTCTACGCCGACGCCTTCTGTGACTTTTCGTACGGTAATGGTGGTTCGGATACCCTGATTGCGAATCTGGATGACAAGTCCTGTGAAGGGCTGGATACGCTCGCGCTCGCCTTCTTTGATTTTCCAGTAGACCGTGATCCAGTCTCCAGGATGGATTTCCGGCAATTCTTTTTTTCGTGTTTGAATCCAGCTTTCTTCAATTTGGCGGACCATGTCCATGGCTCCCCCAATTTTTTCATACTATCGGCTTAGAGCAAACAACCAGAGATTTGGCGGGAAAAGTTCCCGGTCAGGTACAGGGTTTGGTGTGAGGTTGTCGGAAGTCGCCGTGTGTCAGTCGGACAGCACGCCAGTAAGATATCAAAAGTCCAGCCAGCAAAAGAAGCAATCCGGTCATTGCAATGATCCATAGTTCAATTTGTAGCCAGCCCACAACTTTGCTCAGGAACAAGCCCAAAAAAAGACCATGGAGCAAAGCGACAATTCCAAGTGTTTGGCTTTCGGAGTGCGTACGATAGTACAGCCAGTGGTTGAAATGATCCCGTCCACCTGCCCAAAACGGATAACGGCGCAATAATCTGCCCACTACGACGGCAAACAGGTCCAGGAGGGGATAGCCGCCCTGTAATCCCAAGAGGAGGAGTCCCCACACCGAACACACCGAAAACTTTGCGGGTAAAACAGACCGTGTGAGCCAAAAACTCAACGTGGCAACATACGCGCCAATGGGCAGCGACCCCTTATCGCCGGCGAAAATCCGGGAAGGCGGTAAATTGACACTCAAAAACCCGGCACAGGCAATGAGGAAAGCGGTTAACGTCAGTGGATGATTCAAAGGACTGAGTGGCGAGGCGCCAGTCCAGAACAATGCGGTGCTCGCCAAAAGATGCACGAGAAATAAAAGTCCCAGCATGCCATCCATATTGTCTACGAAGTTCCAGGCATTCATCAAAGCCACACACCAGAGGATAAAAAATGCCTGCTCACAGAACGTAAGTTCCTGACGATCAGGCAAAGCATGGTTCAGTGCATACAACCAGAACAAAGCGGTAATTGCCTGACCCAAAAGCTTAAGAAGGGGCTGAGTGCCAAGGGTGTCATCCAACCAACCCACAAGGAAAGTGACGAGCCAGGCGGTGATGAGCCAGGGAAATGCAAGCGAGTCCGCACCGAGAAAAAAGCCAGAAAGAAGAAAAGCGACAAGGAGACTAAGCAGGAAGAGCCAACCGCCGGTGGTGGGTTTGGAATGGGGGTTCCAGCGGGTGGGGG
>JALWYU010000099.1 GCA_026992635.1 Bacteroidota bacterium
GGAATATTGTGGTGGTATTTCTCCAAAAAACTTAAATCCGGGACAATCTCCCCACAAATCCTCTTGGCGGTTTCTTCTTGCCTCCCTACTTTATCCACTAAGGAATTTCCATCCTGGCATGGTTTTTGCAACGACGAATTTTGGGGAGACGAATCCTGGGAGGATGGAAGGACGTTGGTGAAATCAGGGTGTGATGGACAGGCAGTGCGCAACTGAGTTCTGGTGGAGAGGTTTCTTTGGGCTGACGGCAGTGGCGGGTTGTATCTGGATGGGCAGTGGCTTGAATGCACAGGTGGTGATTACCAGCAGTGTTTTACCAGAGCCTGGCGATTCCGTTCAGGTGGTACAGTACGCTCCGGGTTTTTTGAATTTGGCGTTGCAGACGGAGACGGGCGCCGGGTATTTCTGGGATTATTCGGATCTGGTGGATTCCACGTATCGGATGGTATATTATCTGGATGTGCCCACTTCGTTTGTTTGGGCGTATCAAAATCCGATTTTGTATCCGGAGAATGTGGCGTCGTATTGTATGCGGGACAGTCAGTCGCGGTTCTGGCAGACGCTGGATTCTATGGGTTTACCTATTGTGATTGGGAATACCTGGACGTTTTATCGGGTGGATGCCAATCGGTTTGTCATCACGGGGATTGGTGTGGAGATGAATGGTTTTCCCTTAGCGTTTCGGTATACGCCTATTGACACGTTGTTTTTGTTGCCCACTTCGTTTGGGAATACGGTGAGTTCACTGGCAGAGTTCGGCGAACAGATTCCCGGGATTGGCTATTATGGAGGACGGATTCAGCGGACGACCTGGATTGACGGATGGGGTACGCTCGTCACGCCCTTTGACACGTTTGACGTGGTGCGCATTCGGACCAGGACTATACGCTCCGACACGCTTTATCTGGATTCGCTGGGTATTGGCTTTCGTTTTCCACCACGGACCGAGGAGGTGTACTGGTGGTATTCGCCAGTGTATTCCACGCCCGTCCTGGAACTACAGGGTATTCCTGTAGGGAATAGTTCGGTTCAGGTTCGTCAGGTGATGTATGTGGATACGACGCGTCGGCAGGTGGTGAGTACAGGCGTTGCGGTTCCTCGTAGTGGAGCAAGTTTCCATGCTTGTTCGGAGCAGATTCGGCAACTGCGTCGTGTTCTGGCGGGTCAGACAGGTTCTTTCCCCTCGGAACTCCAGCACTGGGTCTTTTACACGGTAGGTGGTAAGCAACTGTCTGCAGAGCAGATCCTGAAGGGTTTTGTTGAGGATGGGACCCGTATGCGTTGGCAACCCTTAGCTGTTCGTGTAGAGGATCCCACTTGTCGGTATGCCACAGTCGTTGTGTTGCCCCAACCTGCCGTACAAAAGTAACACAGGCACTGCGAGTTTGATGATGGCGTGGGCGTATACACGACGCGAATGGATTGCGCCACCACAGCGACGATGACCGCGCCAGCCCCTCCTCACAGCACCAGTTCGTATGGACGGCGGTGACGGACCTCCACGTAATCCAAGAATGCCTGGGCAACCATTCGCCGTCCTCCAGGCGTGGGGTATTCCCCGGTAAAGTACCAGTCGCCACGATGATGGGGAATCGCCCGGTGTAACCCAGCCACCGACTGATAGACAATAATCAGTTCAGGGGCAAAAGCACGTGGACGGACCAGCCGGGCAATCTCCCGGGAAATCTCCTCTTCGCGAAAGAGGGCATACAGCTGCTGAACCGGATTCATGTGGGGCTCCCGCGCCTGAACCACCTGTTGACATTCTTCAATGACCCGTTCAAAGAGCTCGGTTTTCCTGCCAGAACGCGTCAGCAGGGAAACCACCGCCTGAAAAGCAATCAGTTCATCCAGCCGGCTCATGTCTATCCCGTAAAAATCCGGATAGCGAATCTGGGGGGCAGAGGATACGAAAATGATCCGGCGCGGCGCTAAATGCGCCAGCGTCGTTAAGATGCTCTCACGCAGCGTAGTCCCCCGAACAATGGAATCATCAATCACCACCAGCGTATGAAAAGTACCTGGGGCAAACCATGTCAAATCGTACACGTGCCGCACCAGAATAGAGCGATGTTCTTCCCGAGAGATAAACGTCCGGAGGCGTGTGTCCTTCACCAGAAGCTTGACACGGCGCACGGGCTGACCCAGCAACTCGGAAATCCGATCCGTCAAACCCAGAAAAGCGGGTTCCGCCGTATTGGGCACGTACGAAAAGGCGATTTTCTCCACGGGGGTATTCCGGACCAGCGGTAATACGCGTCCCGCCAGTTCTGCCCCCAAGCGATAGCGCTCCTCGTAGATCGCCGGGTCAGAAGGACGCGAAAAGTAGATCCGCTCAAATGAGCAGGCGTACACGCGTGAGGCAGACTGCCGAATCCGTACTAAAGCCGGTGTGCCATCTTCGTCCACGATTAAGGCTTTGCCCGGCGGCACTTCCTCAATCTCACTCAGTGAGACGGAAAATGCTGTAGAGAGGGCGCCACGCTCCGAGGCACAGGCAATAAACCTTTCATTGACTGTGAAGTACGCCGGTCGGATCCCCCAGGGATCCCGATAGACAAAGCAAGTACCCGTGCCAGTACCTCCAATGAATGCCCATCCCCCATCCCAGAGTACGGAACACTCTTTGAGGGCATCCGCAACCGATGCCCCCTGCTGAATCCAGAAAGCAAAGTGGGTTGCCAGTAAGAAAGTGTCCGACGTATGGGGCGGGGAAATCCGATGGCGACGCAAAAAACTCCATACCTCCTGGATGTTGGTCAGGTTGAAGTTGCCGGCAAAGAAAATAGTCTGTGCGCGCTGGAGGGCGGGCAAGACGATGGGCTGGCAAGCCTCCAGGGAATACCCCCCGTAAGTCCCATAGCGCACGTGCCCGGCAAAGCACGTCCCCTGTAAAGGCGGAGCATTTTCGGACAGGGCACGATGAACCTTTTGCAGGAGCGTGTCAAAGGGGTCGGCTTCCGGAACCTTCACCGCCAAGTAGTAGGGCTGACCCGCAGGCGCACCCGGGTGCAACGCCAGGAAACCCGCACCATCCTGCCCCCGATTCCGTTGTTTTTGCATCAGGAGAAGGAAGCGCAAAGCCGGGTGAGGTGCTAAGGATTCCCGAGCCACCACCGGATCCCCGCGCAGGATCAGCAAGCCAATTCCACAGTGGTGTTTGGCTTCAATGGCTTTAGAGATTTTGCCCTGTAGTGAAGATTAACGTTTTTGCTCCCCGGGAAGGTTCATCCAAGCCTGGATTAGATCCGCGTCGGGCAATCCCTCTAATTGTCGGCGTAGCCATTCTAAGGCAATGATTGTTGCTCGCCGAATAACCTCTAATCGGTCAGTACCCAGCCAGACACGGGTACTTTGCGTCTGACCCGGCGTTACCACCGCGATACACACGGTGCCGACGGGTGTTGTCGTACTCCCTCCCGAGGGACCAGCAATCCCCGTAGTGGCAAGCGCACAGTCCGCACCAAATTGACGCGCAACGTTTTCTGCCATTGCCCGGGCAACCGCTTCTGAAACCACGCCCTCCCTGTGAATAACACGTTGGGGTACGTCCAGCCACCGTTCCTTAATCTCTGTGTGGTAGGCAACCACGCCTCCCACAAAGTAGTCGCTACTGCCCGGAATGGCTGTAATACAGTGGGCGAGATATCCGCCTGTACAGCTCTCGGCAAGGGCAAGCGTATAGCCCCGCATACGCAGTGCTTCGCCAACGACCGCCGCAAGTGCAACCCCTGCTTCTTCTGCATACACACGGTGCCCCAGGTATTTTCGGATTTCCCCGGCAAGTGCCCGACCACTATCTGCCTGATGCTCCGGCGCACGAACCACCACATCCACCAGAATATCATTCGGATAAAAACCGACCTCCACCGAATCGGGCACTTCCGCCACCACCTCCTCAGGAATGCACTTCTGAACATGCGCTTCCACAAATCCTGCCGTACGGAACGTCCACTGGAGGACGCGCATCAATCGCCATTCCCGCTGCAAGCGCGGGAGTACACTCTCCTGAAAAATCGCACGCATCTCAGCCGGAACGCCCGGCAATGCTACGAACACTGCCTCTGGCGTTTTCAGCCAGATACCGGGTGCCGACCCTATGGGATTCTCTAAGGGTTCCGCCCCCTCGGGCAACAACGCCTGAACGCGCAGGCTTTCCTCTGCTTCCGACAAGCCCAATTGCCGCGCATACCTGCGTACGATTTGCCATGCCCCCTCATCAAAGCGCAACCCACGACCCGTAAAACGCGACAGTGCCGGACGCGTCCGATCGTCAGGCGTCCCGCCCAGCCCACCGGTCAACACCACCAGATTGGCAAAGCGCGATGCTTCTCCCAGGGCATGGACTATGGCATCTTCGTCATCGGGAACGACACTTCCCCCTACGACTCGTCCTCCTGCCTCCGAAATCCGATGCGCCAGCCATGTAAAATTTCCATTGGGTGTCCTCCCCGTAAGCAACTCATTGCCAATGCTGAGAATCCAGGCGCGCAGATCAGTCCGTATCGTTTCTTGTGTGTCGGATTGCAGACTTTGAACCACCTGCCCCTGATCCGTCATGGCGCTATCCTTTCCGGGAAGACGAAGACGACGAAGAAGACGAAGCCCCTCGGGAGGACGCCCTCCGACTCCGCACACTGCTACTGCTGCTGCCACCGACCGAGCTCCTCGCCTGTTGTTGTTGCTGCTGTTGCCGCGACAAAATCCGGCGCTGCAACAATGGGCTGGAAGAGGTTGCGCGTGTCCGGCTCTTCGTGGGTTTCAATACCTGATAATTCTCGCCAATGGAGGTGATTGCTTGCTGACGCTTGCGCGTCTCCACGGGCAACGAAGGAATCAACTGGAATTCCATAGGACGCAGCTCAGGCACCGGACGAAACCGAAGCCAGCAACGCAACCGCAAAGACAAACGCAATGCCCTTGACGGAAACCCCACTTTGTACAAACTGTAAATCTCCGGAGAAACCCGCACAGTACACACCCACTTGCGTGGATAGGCTTTTCGCCACTCCAGCAAATACCGTTCAATGGTTCGGAGCAGAACGCTGGCAGAAGGTGCACTGCCCGTACCATCGCACCAGGGACAATCCACCTTTATAGATGGAGGTACGTACGTTCTCTCTCGCGTCATCTGCAAAATGTTGAATCGTGTAAGTGGCAGAATCACATGTTTGGCTTTATCCACCTGCATGTACTTCTGGAAGGTCTGATACACTTCGTTGCGGCTTTCGCGCTTTTTCATGTCAATGAAGTCAATCAGGATCAAGCCACCCAGATCGCGCAACCGGATTTGTCGGGCAATTTCTTTGCACGCCAGCAGATTAATCTTGAGCGCAGTGAGTTCTTGCGACCCTTCCCGGGGCACGTAACTCCCTGAATTCACGTCAATCACATGAAAAGCCTCCGTCCGGTCAATCACTAAGTACGCACCCTCGGGCAACGGAACCACCCGCGAATACGCCAGCTGAATCTGTTCCTGAACCTTGTAAAAATCAAAAAGGGGCGTAGAAGGCTGGTGCAACCGCAACTTATCCACCAGATTGGGCACCTCCTGCTTCAAATATTCACGCACCTCTTCGTACGTTTCCCGGTCGTCAATCACAATCCGCGTAACCTGATCCGGCAGCAAATCCCGCAAAATTGTATGCAGCCGATTGGGCTCCCGGTAAATACGTTGCGGGACAAGGCGCCCACGACGATATTGCTCCGATAACGCACGCACACGATTCACTATAGACTGCCAGATAGAACGCAACTGCTGGAACTCTTCAACAAATTCCCGTTCCGTCGCATATTGCGCTGCCGTCCGGGCAATGATTCCAAACAACGGATGACTGTTCCGCTCAATGAATCGGCGCAACCGCGCACGAATTCGCCGATCCTTGATCTTCCGCGAAATCCCTTTCACATCCTGAAAAGGATGCAAGACCAGATACCTGCCCGCCAACGCATATTCACATGAGACGCGCGGACCCTTGGATTCCACCGGCTCTTTCTTAACCTGGACAGGCAGGAAAATATCTTCCTTAAGTACCTCCGTAATGTTGCCCGTTGCCTTCGTCTGCGGCTCAATCTTGAAGTCTTCCAGGAATGGCGACAGTTTTTTTCCCGCGAGCAGTTCCGAGAAAAACCGGACGATCGTCCGAATGTTCGGCGTCAAATCTGAGTAATGCAGGAAGCCATCGCGTTCAAACCCCAGATCCACAAACGCCACGTTCAATCCGCCGGACACCCGACGAATCCGTCCTAAGAAAATATCCCCGACCGCTAAGGGTTTTTCCAGCTTCTCGCGAATGTACGAAACCAGTAAACCATCCTCCGTAATCGCTATGTGAATTTCGTCTTGCTGCCTGTCGCGATGAATCAGGACTAACCGTTCCATGATTCACAGAGTTTTTTACCGCGCTGCCTGAGACAGACACACTCCCTGAACAAGCACCCACAATACCACCCCACCAGGAACCACAAGAATCCGCCACACTAACGCCAGAAGCCACAACCCCAGCACATTGCCAGAAAGACAGGAAAACAATGTGCGGACAGTTGGCGACCTCACCACCACCAAGAGTGCCCACCGAACTGGCGTTCAACCCCGGTGGACCTTTACCCCGAGCACACCACCACCTTCCTGAACGATTCATCCTTCCGCACCGCTTCATGGATTTACCCACTGCCCATCACCAGAAGGATTCAGAGCGGCATATACAACTTGCCTGGGTTTTCCAATCCATTGTCTGGGGAAACCAATCAACACCTTAGACAACTTGTACGTCAGCGGTTCCCCACTTCTTCCAGCCTGAAATGCCAACACCCTAAGCCTTGTATTTGGTTTTGTATCGCATTTTCTTCCTGCGCTTCTTCAACTTGTGTTTATTCATTTTCTTCCGTTTGCGCTTCCTGCCGCAGGGCATGGCTTCCGGATTTTTCCACTTTTCCAGAGTCTTCGGATGCATTGAGTGTAACGTCAGCAGACGGAACAAATGTTTCAGGATTTCGTGCAGTGCTGTGGCGAAGCAACAGATTAACGATCCACTGGAGTTGCTGGCGACCAACTCCACCCCTCACAAAAGTGGTATCTGCCTCTGAGTCAGGCAGGAACCCCTCCCAACCCACCGCATGACCAATGAATGCAACCAGTGCCCTGTTGACAGAATCTTCAGGGTCCATTCGCCACAAAGTCAGTGCAATTTCGCGAGCAGTTACCGTATCCCCCACCACCCAGGCAGCCACCGCCACCGTCCAAACCCAGCGTTTCCACGAAGGACGATGACGCCATTGCATCGCCCCTCCCTGCAACCGAAGAAGGGTTACAGCACGCATTGCCAGGGCATGCAACCGATCGCCTCCATAGCGCAAAAACAACCGCAAATACGCAAGAGGCAACCATATATAACACGAGTCTAACGACACATTGCGCACCACCACCTGCTCACACACAAAAAAACGCCACCAGAACGTGGTATCTTCCTGCCACAGGGCTTCCGTAACAGGCTGCTCCCCTTTACGGACGGCATCCAGCCACGACAGACGCCGTACCCACTCCTCCTGACCTGACCCGGCACTGAACAGGGAATCACGCCAGGCAACCCACGGATCCCACCCTCCAGAACCCGTATCTCCTGGCGCCAGTGCCGAGCCCACAGGAATAATCCATGCCCCAAGCCCCGCACACACCACAATAACCACTACCCACACACCAGTGGTGATCAGGGGGGCATGCCCCCTCCCCTTCGCAATGACACCCACCTTGTTCACCGGGCTCAGCTTATTCTGCTTTTTCAGCCCTTTCAGCCTCTTCCTTCAAGCCTTCCAGGACCGCCCGCTTGAAATTCGGGTAAGGACGAAAACCAGGCACAAATCGCGCGGGCACCACAATGGGCTTGCCCCGGTTGATGTCCCGCGCAACGCGCCGCCGTTGCAACTTGGGGTAAAACACCCCAAAGTTCCGGAAGATGACCGGGTTGCCCCGAGCCACCTCGTCAATGATCACATTGAGGAGTTCCTCAATGACGAGCCGAACCTGCGAAGCGGGTAAGCCCGTCCGTCGTGCAACCTCTGCGATCGCTTCTTTCCGACGCATGTTCATCTCTTTTATGAGATACTTTCCATGGGTAAGGTAAGGCAGAAAAAACAAATACCTGGGGATGGGGGTAAGCCGGATTCTGTTTTTGACGCCTGTCATTTGTCTGAGCAGCCCACCTGCCGGCACCGGGCGGGCAACCCTCCCCTCCACCAATCGGGTGGGCCGGCATTTCGGCTTTGTAGCCCTGTGGGGTTTGCCCAACTGTCCCCTCGCGGGGACAGCCCCCGCCTACGCGGGTTTTCACCCTGTCCCAAAGGACAGGATAGTTTCTGTGGCACTTGCCGTCCCACCCACTTTTCAGTGGGTGAGCCTCCGGTTCCCCGGAGCACAGTGCCCTGGGCTATCCGGACTTTCCTCACCTGGCGACTTCCTCCTCCGACAACCCACTGCTTCTGCCGCCAGGTGCGACAGGCACCCCCATCCCATCCTCTCCAACGTTTTGAACCGGCAATTCAGTTCCCGGACCAGCATCCACTGCCTGCTCCCCTACCCTTTCCTCCTGACTATCGGTGGAAACCACCAGCTTCCGACCCACCCACACCGTCAATTCAAACAACCCATACATGGGCAATGCAATCAGAATCTGTGTCAAAACATCGGGCGGCGTCAACAACGCACCCACCACAAAACATCCCACAAAAATGTAGGGGCGCCACCGACGTAAACCCTCCACCGTAACCAGACCCATCCGAATCAAGAGCAGCAAAACCAGGGGCGTCAAAAATACCAGTAGCGACGCACCCATCACACTCAAAAACGTCCTCAAATACGACTGAATGCTGATCAAATTGGTAATTGCCGGACTCACCTGATAAAAGTACAGAAAACGCACGGCAAAAGGCACCAGCACAAAATACCCGAACGCCAGACCACAACCCGCTAAACCCGCAAACAACCACCAGGTTCGCTGAACCCACCGGCGCTCATGCGGATACAATCCTGGCTTCAAAAAACGCCACAACTCAAAAAGCACATATGGCAACGCCAAAACCAACCCACTGAACACCGCAATCTGCAGGTGCAAAAGGAACTGGGCAGGCAACGACGTATTGATCAACTGAAAACGCATACCCGACGCCGCCGACGACCCCTCTTCACTACAAAACCAGGACACGCCCCAATCACACAGCACACGAAACGTGATAAAATCCGAATACAGTGGAGGCAACAGAATATGGTCTACAATCCAGCGTACCCACACAAACCCCACAACACTGAAAAGAAAAACCGCAATCAGTCCACGCAACAGATGACGGCGAAGCGCCTCCAGATGCTCTAAGAAAGACATCGTATGGGCGGTCGTCGGTGATGGCGCAGGCGATGGCGCCCGAACCTTACCCACTCCGCGCTTCTCGCCACCCCGAACAATCATCCCCTACGGGATGACGCACCTGCCGACTCCGCCGCCGCCGGGGCAGCCGCCTCCGAAGGCTTCACCAGCTGAATCTCAAAGCATTCCAGCATATCTCCGGGCTTGACATCGTCAAATCCCGCAATGTGCACACCACATTCATACCCCTCTGCCACCTCTTTAACGTCGTCTTTGAAACGCTTAAGTGAGTCAATCGTACCCGTATAGACCACCACCCCATCACGAATCACATGCACGCGGGCACCCCGGCGAATCACACCCTGGCGAACCAGACACCCGGCAACGGTGCCCACACCCCGAATCCGAAAGATTGCCTTCACCTCGGCAGTGCCCAGAATCACTTCCTTCTCAACCGGTTTTCGCAACCCTTCCACTGCCGCCTGAATGTCCTCAATCAACTTGTAAATCACTGAGTACGTGCGAATCTCCACACCCTCTTGCTCGGCACGCGTCCGTGCCTTGGGATGCGGACGAACATGAAATCCAATGACAATCGCCTGCGTCGCCGCCGCCAGCACAATATCCGATTCCGAAATCTGACCAATGTCCGCATAAATGATGCGCACAGTTACGTCTTCTACACTCAGGCGCGAGAGGGCGTCGCGGACCGCCTCCAGCGTGCCATACGTATCGGCGCGAATGATCAGGTTCAGTTCGGCAACCTCGCCCTTCTCAACCTGCTTGTGCAAATCGGCGAATCGCGCACGGCGCACACGATATTGCTGTTCGCGCAGAATGCGCTCCCGATATTGCGCCACTTTTCTTGCGAGGCTTTCGTCTTTGTACACCACGAAGCGGTCGCCCGCCTCGGGCAACACCTCAAACCCCGTGACACGAACGGGCGTACCCGGTGGGGCTTCCTCCACGGGCTTACCCCGCTCATCCAGCATAGCACGCACCCGACAAAAGGCATGGCCCGCCACTAAGGGCATCCCCTTCTTCAGAACACCCTCCATAACCAACAGCGTCGCAGCGTTACCCAACCCGCTGATCTGCTGCGCCTCTATCACATAGCCTTTAGGACGGACGTCAATCGGGGCTTTGAGCTCTTTCAATTCTGCCAGCAACAGAATCTTCTCCAGCAATTCGGGTACGCCAATCCCTTTCAGGGCAGAGATTTCCTGGGCAAGGTACTCGCCACCCCATTCCTCCACCAGAAAGCCCAGCTCCGCCAGCTGCTGATACACACGCTGGGGATTGGCATCCGGCAGGTCAATCTTGTTGATGGCAAAGATGATGTCCAGTCCTGCCGATTGGGCATGACTGATGGCTTCCCGCGTCTGGGGCATAACCCCCTCATTGGCGGCAATCACAATAATCGCAATATCGGCAATTTTTGCGCCCCGCGCACGCATAGACGTAAATGCCTCGTGCCCGGGCGTATCCAGAAAAGTGATCTTCTGGTTGTTGTCCAGCGTAACCTGATACGCACCAATATGCTGGGTGATGCCTCCGGCTTCCCCCGCTACCACATTCGTCTTCCGGATATAGTCCAGCAATCGCGTTTTCCCGTGATCCACATGCCCCATCACCACCACCACCGGCGGACGTACACGCCATTCCTTTGGCTCCTCTTCCTCCTCTTCAATCATCTGTTCCTTCACATCCACAAAGCGCACCTCATAGCCCAGTTCACCCGCAATCAATTCAATGAGTTCTTTATCCAGGCGCTGATTCAGCGTAACCATATTCCCCAGCTCCATGCACATCCCAATGATCTGCTGTGGCGACACGTTCATCAAGGATGCCAGCTCCGCCGTCGTCAAGAATTCCGAGACCTCTAAGACCTTCTTTTCCTCTGTGAGGACACCTTCCTGACGGCGCTTCCGCTTGCGTTCCTTCTTCTTTTTCACTTTGCCCAGAGTAAATACGGTGGGCACCAGCGTGGGAGTGTCTTTCTTTTTCTTTTCTGGCGTGGGCTTTTCTTCTTTCTTTCGGGCTTTTCGCTTCGCCGTACTGTACGTTCGTACCTGCCGGGGATGAACCACCACACGCCGAACCGGCGGCACCACCGATGATTCTTCCGCCGCCGACTCACGAACACCCACAATCCCCACACCACGCTTGTCTTCCTTGCCAATAGTAACTTCGGGCTTACTCCGGCTCCTGTCTTTTTCCTTTGCCCATTCCCGCCCTTTATCCTGATCGGGAGAAGGTGCCACAGATGACTGGGCAGGCACGCCCTTTGCCGCGAGCGCACGCCCCTTGCTCCGCCCTTTCTCTTTGTCTTTTCCTTTGTCTTTGCGTGCTTCCCGACTTTTCTTCAAAAAGACCGATGAACCCTCCAGCTTGGCAGGGTCCAGTCTGCCCACCACCTGCGGACCTTCAAGCACTGCAGACGAGCCGGTTGTCAGACCACCTGCCTCCAGACCGGAACTCCCCGAAGGCGATTCAGTGGTCTTCTCCCCTACACCATCGGTTGCCTCTGCTTTTGCAGGTGTGTGCGCAGTGCTGTCTTCCTTTTCTGGTTGCACGTCTTTTGCTTCTGTTGCTGGCGACGCCTGCACCTGCACCCCTGTACCCTCCTCTTCTTTTTCAGGTGGAGACACCTCCTTTTTCCTTGCTCCAACACCTTTCTTTCCCTCCAGGTCTACTTTCCCCACGATCTGAACACTCAGCTCTGCAGCAGGGGAGGGGGTGCTAACCTGCGAACGCACTCCACTGCTTTCTGATGAGTCCGAAGGAGTGGGCGTGCCCGCTTCCTTCTTCTTGCCTTTTGTTTTTTTGGCTGGAGCAGTGGCAGAAGCCTCTGGTGCCGTCGCCCCCGACGTCCGCGCTTTCTTCTGGGGCCAGAAAACCTCCTCAAGCAACTTGCGTAGCTGGGCATCCGCTTTGAAATGTTCCAGTACGTCCTGTGCGATTTCCGGATCAACCTTTGAGCTGGGCGACCGAACAGGGATACCACGCTTCTCCAGAAACTCCCGAATATCGTTAAATGTGAGTTTCAGCTGGTCCATTAGCCATTTGACCGGAACACGCTTCTTGCCCTGCGTACTGCCGCTGGTTGCTGTCTTGCGACCCATTGGTTTGTTTTCATGAACTGCTTTCGCCCCGAAAAGAGAACTTAACTCAGATTTTCAATGAAAAGAACGGATTCTTTCGCCGAAAAGTTCACGATTCGTTCCACAATCCCTGTAGAAGGCTTTCTGACGACCCGCCCACAAACGTAATGCACTTCAAATCAGGCAGACAACAAAAATGAAGGCACCGCCGGTGAATAAGGATACACATACCAGGGCTGCGCGTCGGTGGGCAACCACAAACTCCGTTCAATCCCATATGCCATCGCCAGAAGAAAATCCCGGGCAGTCAGAACACACCACCGAATCGCTACATCCGCCCGATTGACAACCATGCTGTGCACCCCATATTGCGGAAAGGGTAGCCGGTTCAGGGCAGAAATAGAAAGAATCTGAATGGAACGCCAGCAGGCTTCCGCAAAGAAAAACTCCATAGAAGGGGGACCCGACACACACAGCGCATAATACGCCCGACGATGCGCAGGAATGCAAAGCACTACGGGCGTCCGAACCAGACTCACAGGCGATTCCGACCCTTCCAGCCGAAGCACCGCACCCCACAACCCGGCAAACGTGGGTAAGCCCACAAGCCGTATGCCCCGCGCACAGGCAATTCCCTTCGCATAGGCTAAACCTATGCGCAACCCCGTAAAGGAGCCCGGACCCAAAACCACACCCACAACATCCAGATTGGTCCAGCTCCACCCCGCACACCCCATTACCCGCTCCACAACAAGTGGTAAGTCCCGGCTGTGATCCACCTGCGGACCCATCACCACGTGAGCAACTATGCGTGCCTCACCTTTCTCGGGACAAAAAACGCCGGCACCCACCGAAAGCGTATCCCCCGACGTGTCCAGAATCAAAAACCGGTACATGCCCCAAGTCCTCCTTCGCCCCTTTCAGAATTGAACAGACACTGTGAGTTCCTGATCGCCCCGACGAACACGCACCTGAACCGTATCGCCAGGACGAAACCGACTGAGCACCTCCATATACGTGTAAATGTTGTCAATTTCGGTGTCGTCCATCTTGATAATGATGTCGCCTGCTTTTAGTCCGGCACGCCAGGCGGGCTTCCCGCGAACCACGCCATCTATCCGGACGCCCCGACCACTGTACGCATAATCCGGAAAGATGCCCAGGGTTACGCGGAAGCCGGGCGTACGCCTGCCTTGCCCATGGGGATGCGCCACCGCCTGAAAAGGCAGAGAGTCTATCGTGTCCAGTGCCACCAGAACCTGAACCAGAAACTCCAGAATTTCCGCCATACCCGAATAATTCAGGCGGTCGGGCACGTCCGAAGGACGGTGATAATCCGTGTGCAACCCCGTGAATACATGCATCACCGGAATCTGCTTCCGGTAAAAAGAGGTGTGGTCCGAGGGACCCAGGCCACTGCCTCCTGTCCGAATCCGAAACGACGGACGCACAACCCGATAAACCGAATCAAGCAAGGGTTGCCAGGCAGGCGAAGACTCCGTACCCAGCAATTGAAGCAGCGTATCTACTCTGCCCACCATATCCAGGTTGACGACAGCCAGGACGCGCTCCAGCGCAATCGGAGAATGCTCCACGAAGTACCGGGAGCCCAGCAACCCCAGTTCCTCCCCATCAAAAGCAATGAACACGAGGTGGTGCCGACGATGCGTACGCCCGCCCATTGTCCGGGCGAGCTCAAGGAGGAGTGCCACGCCACTGGCGTTGTCGTCGGCGCCAAAGTGAATGCGGCCTGGAAGTGTGTCGCGGGAGCCGGGCACCTGTCCTCTCCCCAGATGATCCAGATGCGCGCACACGATCAGGTAGCGCCCCGAACACGAATCGGCATTGCAGGGCAACATCCCCACCACATTGTACCCATACCGATGCTGAATCGTGGCATGCAGCTGGAAGGTTACGGGTGTACCTGCTTTGAATTGCTTCCAGTCCTGAAGGGCATCGGGGACAAACACCACGGGAAACGAAAACGTACTGCCCGGATACCAGTTCAGCGTGTCAATAAAAGATTGCAGGGCACTGAGGGGCAGCAGGACGATAGCAGGCTTCAACCGTTTTACTTCACTGAGCAAAAAGGGCAGGTTGCGACTGCGTACGCAGGTGTCAGGTACCCAGAGCGCGCGTCCAGGCGCGGCAATCAGTGAATCGCCAGGACACTGCAGGATCGCAAGTGGGGCTTTGCCTGTGTCCGTGCCGGAATAGCGGGAGGGATACCAGTCCAAAACCCTGCGCCTGCCAATTTGCAACGTTCCGTGCCAGACCCGACGGTACGCCACTTGAAAGCGTTGCAGGTAAGCGGAACTGCCCGACGCGCCATTCCGGATGAGGGGCGTCAAGCCCAGACGACGAAACTGATTGAGAATATAGTGGACTGCCTGTTCGCCGCCATCTGTCCCCGTTGCCCGACCGGCAAACGCTTCGGAACACAATGCGGTGACGTGCTGGCGCAAGCGCTGTACAGCTGAAGTTTCACTTTGTTGGGATGTCCATCCCCCTGCAAAAAAAACTGCTATAGCCACTGTGAACCCTGTTAATCCCCAAACACGCGCAGGTGAGGAAAGAGCCTTTCGGGCTTGTGTAGAGCGAAATGAGTACATGGAGCACAGGTTTTGGCGTACTCAATTTCTGTTTCGTGGATTTGCCCTAACTTACCAGAGGAAAAGAAGGTTTTCGTGCTGAAAACCGTGCGCGCTTCCGTGCGCAGGTGCAACCAGTGGTCAGTTTGAATGGATAACGATGCGGGGCGGGTTTTGGTTCATGCTTCTCACGATTCTGACGATGCCAATCCGGGGATATTGCCAGACCTCCTGGGAAATCAGTTTCTTTTATGGGCGTCGCCCTCTGCAGATTGACTCGGTCTTTTCAGGGGACCTGGTCATTGCCAACGCTGAGCCGGTTCGCCTATCCGGCTATGTAGGCGGCGATGCCGTGATCGTTGCGCCCATTGTTCACCTGTCGGCATTCACGGTTCAGGGCCGCCTCTTCCTGCTCTGCAAACAATGTGTGCTGACGGACGTCCACATAGATGAGAAGGCGATTCTTTCGGTTTTTCGGGCTATCAGGATGCGGCATGTTCGTGTTCGGAAAGGGATTCGCCTCCGCGCACAAACCCTTCAGATGGAAAAGGACACTTTTCGGGGGACATTTCTGGCGACGGTCCGCGATTCCATTGTGATTCACGAGGCGGACCTGGATCGGGCAATCCTGGGCGCGGAACAGTATACAGAAATTCAGCGGACAATTCTTCGGCAGCGTACACTGGTTTTGAGCCCTGCACTCTTCCTGGAAGACGTACGCATGCAGGATACATTGATCCACAATGCTGAGCGGTTGGTGCCCTTTCAGGTGCAGGGACCACTTTTGTATCGTGCGCGGCTGGACGAAGAAGCCCGAACCCTCGTCAAACGCATGGCAATCCCCTACGAACGGATTGGACGAACCATTCGGCTTACACTCTGGATCCTGTGGATCGTGTTTTCGGGTGTGCTGATTTTGTTATTGAGCCGGTTCTCGTTTTTAGACCTGGAAGACGCGACGCGCCGCCTGATGCGCACACCCCTGCGTGCATTGTTGTGGGGATTGGGTTTGTGGGTCGTACTGGTTGGGGGCAGCCTCCTCGCACTGATTACGTTGATTGGCTTGCCTATTGCCCTTTTGGGCGTACTGCTGATCATTGTCTTGCTCTGGGGGATGCTGGGTCTGGTATCCGTAGGGCTGGTCCGCCTTATTGAACAGCGCTTTACAGCTGGGTTGTCCTGGTGGGTTCGCCTGTCGCTGGCTATGCTCATCGGAGCATTGTGGCTACTTCTTCTGGAGTGGACGATCTGGAGCTGGCTCCTTCTTCTTTTAGTGGCGACGCTCTGGTATGGCGCCCTGCTCTATGGATGGCGTGCCTCCAGTGGACAGCGTACCTCTCCCACCTGAAAATCCCGAAACGAACGTCCGATATCACGCAAAGGAGTTGCCTAACCATCGGAAAAACCAAAAAACGCGTTTTCCGCTCCATGGCACTCTCGGGTTTTCAAAGGGATGGGCGTCGTGTGGTTTTCCTGCGCAGCTCACCACCTTTTAAGGAGCCGCGCCTGTTAGCCTCCGCCCTCTTCCTGCATCAATGGGGGTTTGAACCCCAGGTGTTTTTCTGGGATCGCCAGTGGGAATACGAAGAGCGCCTCACCCTGTTTTCTATTGAGTTCATTCCGGGACGAACGCGTCAGCCCGCCCCGTATGAGCAGGGCGTCCGGAGCCTGCGATTGCGCAGGGAATGGCTGGGTGTTCTCAACCGGTGGCTGCGCGAAGTCCAGCCCCATGCGGTCCACACCTGTGATATGGATATGGCGCTTTCTTACTGGTTGACGAACAGTCGGTGGCGGCGCCGTGCAGTTCGCTGGGTCTACGATATCTTTGATTTTTTGTGGCGCTATCATACGGTGCCCCGATGGTTGCGGACCTTGCTCCGGTCCGTGGACCGCGTCCTCTACACCAGTGCCGACGTGATTTTGTTGCCTGAGGAATCACGCCTCCAGGCAATTCCCGAGCGCCTCCGGAAAAAAGTTCGGATTGCACCCAATGCCCCGGTCCTGGCTTACTTTTATGAGCGGGGTCAGTTACCCATCTCTCAGGAAGTGCGCATTCCGCAGCCAATCGGGGAGTTCGTGCTTTTTTATCCGGGGGTGCTGAGTGAGAGCCGGCACGTCCGATGGTTGCTCCGCATTGTTCGGGACCTGCCCGAAGTAGAAGTGTGGATTGCCGGATGGGGACCACTGCGCACACAGGTTGAACAGGATGCCGCGCGTCATCCGCGGATTCGCTATCTGGGTCAGCTCACCATTGACGCAGTCCTTCCTTTGTATCGGGAAGTGGATTTGCTCTTTGCCATGTATGACCCGCGGTATCCGGTGAATCGTCAGGCGTCGCCCTCCAAGATCTTTGAAGCGCTCTGGTTTGGCATTCCGGTTCTGGCGACGCGTGGCATGGGACTGGAACCACTCCAGAAGCACTTACCGGGCTTACACCTCCTCCACAACAGCTATGCGGACTTTGTAGAGGGGGTTCGCCAGACCCTCGCACGATATGATCAGTGGCGGGAAGCCGCCCGAACTGCCCGTCAGTACTTGCTGGCGCGGATTCAGGCGTTTGCCCGGGCACTCGCCCACGCCTATGCAGTCCCGCCAGAAGTGGCGGAACTCCGCTGAAAAGATTTCCGGTCCCATAAATCGTACGGATTCTGCAAATCAGAGTGCGATCGGTGCCTCCCCGAGTGCCACGGTTGCCACTTCAGAGTGCCACGGTTACCACCCCTGAGTGCCATTGGAGGCACCCCTGAGTGCCATTGGAGGCACCCCTGAGTGCCATTGGAGGCACCCCAGAGTGCCATTGGAGGCACCCCAGAGTGCCATTGGAGGCACCCCAGAGTGCCATTGGAGGCACCCCAGAGTGCCACTGGAGGCACCCCAGAGTGCCATGGGAGGCACTCCTGAGTGCCATTGGAGGCACCCCTGAGTGCCATCGGAGGCACCCCTGAGTGCCATTGGAGGCACTCCTGAGTGCCATGGGAGACACCCCTGAGTGCCATGGGAGGCACCCCTGAGTGCCATCGGAGGCACCCCTGAGTGCCATTGGAGGCACCCCTGAGTGCCATCGGAGGCACCCCTGAGTGCCATCGGAGGCACCCCTGAGTGCCATCGGAGGCACCCCTGAGTGCCATTGGAGGCACCCCTGAGTGCCATCGTTGCCACTTCAGAATGCCATCGGTGCCTCTGGGAACGCCATTCACGTCCCCTGGATAGTCCTGCCAGGCGATACTTTTTCCCCTGTTGTGCTCCAGTAAAGGTTGTGTTTTGCTTTCACGGGTTAGCGGATCAGTGTGACGTCGCCTTTGTAGAAATAGCGTCGGCGCCCACACTCCACCTCATAGTAGTACATGTAGACGTCGGGTCGTGCTGGCTTGCCCTGGACTGTACCGTCCCACCCCTTTGTGGACCGAAACAGTGGATAGCCGGCAGGCAGGTTGCGCGCTTCAAAGACGGGATTGCCCCATCGGTCGTAGATTTTCCACTCACGGATGATCACGGGCGTGATCGCATAGATGTACAGGACGTCGTTTTTGCCATCGTTATTGGGCGTAAACGTATTGGGTATCCAGGTGTTGTTCTGGCAGGGTGGTGGTTCAATGCCTGTGACGTAGACTGTGTCCCGCGTGATGCATCCGCGGGGATTGACCACTTCAAAGATGAACATATGGGTTTGTCCGGGCTCGGGTGCCAGTACCCCGATTTGACTGCCATCGGCACTGACCGTAACGATTTGTCCGTCGGGTGAATACCACTGAGTGCTTACTGCGGGGTTGTCTGTGATTCCGATCAGGGTGAGGGTATCGCCCGGGAAGCCCGCGGTATCCTGTAGGGCGATGGATAGGGCGCCCGTGTCCACAATGACGAAGAAGGTGTCCTGCCAGGGGCAGCCCTGACTGGATAGCGCGATGCCAACAAATTGCTGGGTGTCAATTCCAGGAGGTATGAGAATGACTGTGGTGGGACAGGTGTCGCAGGTTACGTATTGTTCGGGCAGCCATTGCCAGGCACTTCCCACAGGGATAGAGGCGGTTGCCGGCGTCCCTGCACACACCACTGTATCGGACAATGCAAAGACTGGCAGGGGGTAAGCGGGCACCCCGACCGTATCCCGAAAGCGGCACCCTATGGAATCTGTCGCGTCTACGATCAGGAGGGCACTATCGCCGGTCATGATCAGTGGCGCTGTCAGACAGGTATCGCACAGGAGTGAAGCCCCACCCGGTGTAAGGACTGTCCACGTACTCGTCTGGAAGGGAATCCCCGAAGTGCTCACTATAGCGATCATAGTGGTATCCCCGATGCACACCGTATCGGCGATGAGGATCTGTCCTTCTGGTAAATGGACATAGAAGGAGTCTCGCCAGGTGGCAGTGGAATCGCCGCAGTAGGCGGTGAGCACAAGGGTATTCCATCCGGGCTGGACAGGATGGACCCATCCGGTATCTATGGGAATCGTATCTAAGTGAAGTGTCCAGCACACATAAGGTGAAGCCTGCACAGCCACATGAACCGAGTCTGAGGGACAGATTTTCTGGCGGTCGGGTGTCCGGCTCATCATGGCGGTGTCCACGACACAGGTGAAACACAGGAGGGAGTCGGGAACGGGTGGCGTGGTCCTGGTAGGCGTCAGCGTGTCAATACTGAGCATTGCCGTGATGTCCAGGACCACTATCGGAAGATTCACCGAATGGATGTAAGGCGTGACGATAGTTCGTGTCCAGAAGAGCGTATCCAGATAGCAGGCGACGTAGCCCGTCGTATCGGTTGCCATCAACAGGGCATCGTATTCGTTATTGCCCGCACCATATTTGGCGTTGAGGCTGACAAGCAAGCCAAAGGACGTGCGCACCACACTGAATGCTGTGGAAGTGGGCAGGGTATAGCGTCGTGCCGTGTGCAGGTTTCCCGCTGTATCGGCAATGAGAAGGAATGCCTGGCGGGCATTACCAACCTGTGTTTTTCCTGTAATGACGACGCGTGTCCGGTCTAAGTATGTGATGCTGTAGGCTTCTTCCTGGTTGGAACCGCCATAGGTATAGGCGCGCAGGACGTTGCCTGTCGTATCCAGAAATATCAACAGGATATCGCTGGAGCCCTGAGAGATTGCCGGGTGCCATGTGGTGGTGGCAATGGCGATTTCGTCGCGAGTAGGGGCTATGGCGCATTCCACACGTCGGAAGCGGCTGTCGTCATCGTTGGTTCCTATACGTCGGGACCAGAGCACCTGACCCTGCAAATTGATGCGCACGATCCAGACATCCCGCCTTGTCTCCTGAAAAGTTCCGCAAGCCACATAGGTGTTGCCCAGCGTGTCAATAAAGGAGAAAAACTCCTTGTCGGGGGTTCCATAGACCTTTGCCCAAATTGGTGTTCCATTGGGATTGGCGGCGAGGATAAAGCCATTATTGTCTGCCAGTCCGGAGGCGGTACCTCCCAGTGCACCTGCCCCAATGATGCGCCCATGCGTGATGTCTTCCATTACGTATTCCATGCTTGCCCAGTTGGCGGAGCTGACCCAATTTGCCCAGTAATAGGTATATGCCCAGAGCATGGTTCCTGACGGGGAAATCCTCCCAATAAATGGTTTGCATGGACAGCCGCTGATGACCTCGGCACGGATTCCCGACACGAGGATATCGCCCGAAGAATGGGGATGGATGCATCGTCCGCCATCGCGCCAGTTCCCGCCTAAATCCCATGCGTAGAGCCAGGCGAGGTCGCCACACCGGTTGATTTTCGCCACGTAAACGTCGCAATAGGTGTTGGTTTGCTGAAATTGTCCGGTCATGACGAGGGATCCATCCTGTAGCCAGGAAGAGAACAATCCGCCGGTCATACCGGGATGGGGATAGTGGCGAATGAACGAAAAGACGTTTTGGGCAAGGATTGGGTTGAATCCAGCCAGCATTGTACTCAGCAGGGAGAGGCGGTGTATCCACGAGTGTATGCCGGGAACCCCGAACGTCCAGGTTATCCGTCTGGTTTTGCCTGTCGCATTCATGGTGGAACTTGGTTTCGCTTCGTTTACTGCAGTTAGGGAATGAGACACCAGCGATGGACTGCGCCCGGCGGAAAATCCGCGCGTTCCATCAGTTGCAAGAATCGCTCAGTCAGGTGGTTGATATAGTCCGGTGAGGGGGGTGGCGCTTCTTCCCAGAAAAAGACAAACACGCTGTCTTGCCTTTGCCATTGTGCCTGCAAACCGAAGGCGATTTCCTGCTGGACTTGCATTCCGTAGACGGGGCAGCTCATTATCCAGTTGTGCATAATCAGGGCGATGGCAGGGGCAGGTGCCTGCCCCACAATTGGGCGTACCTGCTGGATGAGGGGGGAATCACAGGGTTCAATGGAGGTTTCTGGAGATTGGGCGATGCCCCTGGGAAAAGTGCTTATTCCAAGAGCCAGAAAAAGTGCCCAGCACATTGTACCAGAGCAATGCATGGCATACCGGTATTTTATTGGGTACCCGTTGTGGGCTAAGCCAGATGCCCGTCCCTCTGGCGCTGCCACCGGGTCTTCCCCAGCGCAAGTTCTATTATACAAGGTACGCAACAATTGGCAATTGGTCAAACAAAATTGCCACCTTTTTCTGAGTGAATGCCCGTGGTTCTATCTGCCGGCTTTATTTGGCGGCGGGCGAGGGTTGCGCCGGGTTGCTCTCCTTCTGTGCAGGCTTGAACACTGTCCTCCCTTGTCCAATGGATGCGTTCCGTTCTGTATGGACGTACTGGAGATGGTGGATCTGGCGTTGCTGAATCTGGACGGTCTGCCAGAGCGCCTGAATAATGCGTTGCTGCTCCTGGATTGCCGCGACCAGCAGGGGAATCAGCACGTCGTAGTTGACGCCGTAAAGTTCGCGCGTGGTATCGTGGGGTACGTCAACGGCTTCTGGAACGACGCGCTTCAGCTGCTGTGCGAGAAACCCATAGCGGTATTCCCCTTCTGGAAGGACCTGGAGTTGTCCGCCGGGTGTCCACCGACTGGAATGGTGAAAGTAATGGACAGGACGCAATTGCAGGATTTGCTCCAGTGCCCGTGCTGTGTTAATGGGTGTGATGTGGCTTTTGATGCGTGCATCCGAATAGGTGGTCCAGGCATTGGCACGTCCTTTCCCAATGCTGTTGTTGGTGTTGTTGGGCAGTTCTAAGGCGTAAGTGGGATTGCTCACGTTGATGCCCACACGGTAAGTTGTGCCCACGGGTCCGATTAAAAATGCGTGGCTGGCGGTCAGGACAGGGGGCGTCCCCACACTGACGTTGTAATCGCCCCAGGCAAACGTATAGTGGGCGGAGGTGTCCAGATGGATACCTCTACCTCCTGCCCAGGAGTAATTTCCCCCGGCGACGTTGTGACTGCCACCGCCGACTGTGCTGAATCTGCCCTGGGCAAGGTTTTGATAGCCGCCCGAAACCAAGCTGGCGTATGCGGCGGCGGTATTGCCGAATCCGCCACCGATTACGGCAAAGGAGTCTGCGGCAACATTGTGTGCGCCGCCGCCGATGCTGGCGCCCGTCCCCTGTGCAAGGTTGTGTGCGCCGCCGGCAATTGTGCTTCCATCGCCTTCGGCAACGTTATAGGTTCCGCCACTGACGGTACTGGCGTAGCCGCGGGCGGTATCCCGGTAGCCACCCCCCACGACACTGAAGGTGTCTCGGGTCAGGTTGAACATACCGCCGCTGATGGTGCTGCCCAATCCTCTGGCGGCGTTGCCATATCCTCCGCTGACTGTACTTGCCCATTGTGTCGTGGTGTTGAAGGCACCCCCTGCAATTGTGCTGGCGACGCCCCGTGCCACATTGAATGCCCCACCACCAATTGTGCTTCCGGTTGCGAGGGCGGAGTCCCGATAGCCGCCTGCGACCGTGCTGAATGTATCGGTGGCGGCGTTGAGGTAGCCGCCGCCAATCGTTGCAACGGCACCGCTGGCAAGATTCATGCCTCCACCACCAATTGTGCTGCCATAGCCTGAAGCGAGGTTCCCTGCTCCGCCACTGATTGTACTGACGATACCCTGGGCTGTATTGAGGTAGCCGCCGCCAATGGTGGCGAAGGTATCGGTTGCCCGATTCAGGAGTCCACCACCAATGACGGTTGTGGCGCCACTGGCAAGGTTTGCCCCGCCTCCACCAATCGTACTGGCATACCCACTGGCTTTGTTATACCCACCGCCACACACCGTGCTCAGTACGCCACTGGCGGTATCGGCATATCCGCCGCCAATGGTTGCAAAAGTATCGGCAGCGAGATGTGCGGCGCCTCCGCTGATGGTTGTGGCAAGTGCGTTAGCAATGTTGAAGGCGCCACCCCCGATGATGCTCAGCATTCCGCTGGCGGTGTTATCATACCCGAAGGCAATGGAGTAGAGTCCCACGGCGTTGTGGTTCCACTGGTTGCCGGTGACCTGTCCCGCACGCAGTGCGGCTTTTCTTGGATTCCAGATGAAGGCGGTTTGTGCGCCTGAGGGAATTGTGTCTCCGCTTCCTGTGGTGCCGGTGGCGTAGATCATGCCGTCGCCTGCCAGGTGTAGCCGGTATTGGGGATTCGTGGTGCCAATTCCCACTTTGCCCTGCGTGTAGATGTTTTCGTTGATGGATGTGGGCTGGACGGTTGTCGTGGCTTTGTACCAGTCGTGGTCGTGGGCGGGCGACGCGCCAAAGGTTCCATCGCCACGAAGGACGTGTGCGCTGTCCCCTGTCAGGGCGATGCCGCTGACGTCGCCTGTGCTGAGCCGGAGCATCAGGCTGTCGCCTGTCGTGTAGGGTGGTGCGGAAGGCACCAGTCGGTCTATGCGCAGGTCGCCGCCAATGTGGAGTTTTCGCTGGGGGTTGGGCACGCCGATCCCGACGTTTTGGGCGTGGAGTACGAGCAGGCTCAAACAAGCACTGAAAAACACGCCTGGAAAAAATCCTGTCTGGAAAAACACGCGTGTAAGCATGATGGATTCGTTTCTGGCTTGCTGTCCTTCGTGGACCTGCCCTGTCTTCAATCCAGAAACTACGGTAATCCGGCGCGCTCACCAAATCTTTCATATTTCCGGGATCATACAGTCCGTCTTGCACAGGTAAGGAACCGGGCGTGTAAGGTCAGACGCCTACCCGGTTTCTTACCAATTGCAACACCTGTAGCGCAGACTGTGCAGTTATGGTTTGGGAAACCGAAGGGGTTTGCCCGCGGGGACAAGCCACCTGCCCAGATGGTAAGCACGCTGTCCGTTAACCCACACAGTTCGGATGCGCCATGTGAACACGTAATTGGCATAGGGGTGCCACCCACAGGTGTAAGAAAGGGTATTGCCGGCTGTGGGGTGGCGGTCTACGATGACGAGGTCGGCAAAAGCGCCAGCACGAAGCACGCCGCGGTCGGACAGTCGGAGCAGTCGTGCGGGATGTTCGGCTGTCCACTGGACGACGTCCGTGAGCGTCCACCAGCGACGCGTCACCCCCTCCAGCAAAATGAGGAGCAGTGTGCGGACACCGGGTATGCCCGCAGGCGCTTCTTCCTTCAGCGTCTTGGATTCAACAGGATGGGGGGCATGGTCGCTCCCTACAGTGTAGATCAGGTGGTTTGCCAGTGCGTAGCGGAGGACCTGCTGGTCTTCACGTTGTTTGATTGCGGGATTGCACCACAGGCGTTTGCCCAGCCAGTAAAAATCCTCTGCGGCAAACCACAGGTAGTGGGGGCAGGTCTCCAGCGTAAAGTGCTGTCGGACGAAAGAGGGCAAGCGCCGATACAAAAACACTTCCTCTGCCGTGGACACATGCAGGATATGAACATGGGGAAGCGTATAGGCAGCAGAAGCGCTGTCTGGGCGATGCTGGAGGTAAAGGTGTGCGAGCCACTGAGTTGCGCGGTAACAAGCGGTTCGTGTGCGCCATTTGGGATAGTCCCAGGCGTACGTGGGCTTCTCGCCAAAATAGCGGGGGTCCTCGGCGTGGACCACCAGCAAGCCCGCGTACCGCTGGAATACCGTATTAAGGTGTGTCCAGTCGTGGAGGACGAGCCCCCCCGTAGAAGGCGCTAAGAAGATTTTCAATCCGGGCACGCGTGGATCGTGTTGTGCCCATTCCAGCATCTCTTCCAGGTGGTCATCTATCAGAGCGGGGAACAGTGCCCAGTTACACCAGAGGGGTTGACGGTTCCATCGTTGCCATTTTTGCTCAAAGACTTCGGGGGTGGTGACTGGCGGATGCGTATTGGGCATATCCAGGATGGTGGTGATGCCGCCTGCCAGTGCACTGCGTGTCTCGGAGAAGCGCGTGGCGTAAACCGGAGGTTTCGCAGGGTCGCGCGTGTGTACGTGCAGGTCAATGGTGCCGGGCAGGATGAAGCATCCGCGAACGTCTTCTATGTGCCAGGTGGGTTGCCACCGGTCTTTGGGCAGGTTGCCAATGTGCGTGATGCGTTCGCCTTCAATGAGCAGGTCTGCCCGGTAGACGCCAGTGCCTGTAACCACCCATCCTCCCCACAGTAAGGTTGCGGCAGGCGTTGCGGAAGGCACGCTTCCCAAGTGTTTGGACAACGAAGTTCAGACTTCCTGGACGGCTTTCACGATCTTTTCCAGGGCTTTGCGTGCGTCATCAAACAGCATATAGGTGTTTTCGCGGTAAAAGAGCGGGTTGTCAATGCCGGCGTAGCCCGGACTCAAACTGCGTTTGATCACGATGACCTTCTGGGCTTTGTACACCTGGAGGATAGGCATACCTGCTATGGGTGAGGAGGGGTCGGTCTCGGCTAAGGGATTGACCACGTCATTGGCGCCAATCACCACTGCCACATCACAGCTGGGAAATTCATTGTTTGCCTGTTCCAGTTCTAATAGGAGGTCATAGGGGACGTCTGCCTCCGCCAGCAGCACGTTCATGTGTCCGGGCATTCTACCTGCCACCGGATGAATGGCGTATTTGACTTCTACGCCGCGGTCGCGCAGCAGTTTTTCCAGTTCATGGAGTGTGTGTTGTGCCTGGGCAACGGCTAACCCATACCCCGGAATGAACATGACCTTTTGGGCGTATGCCAGCATGATGGCGGCATCTTCGGGCGAAACTGTACGTACGGTCTTTTCGCCCTCGTCGGTTGCTGCCCCTCCACTGAATGCGCCAATAATGACGTTCCAGAGTGAGCGGTTCATTGCCCGGCACATCAAAATGGTCAGGAGCGTTCCGGCAGACCCTACCAGGATTCCGCCAATAATCATTGCCATGTTGTTGTAGGCGAAGCCGGCAATGCCGGCGGCAGTCCCTGTAAAGGAGTTGAGCAAAGAGATGACGACCGGCATATCCGCCCCTCCGATGGGCAGGACGAACAACACGCCATACAGGAGTGAGAGTGCCAGCATACCCCATGCCCACTGGGTAATGTGTGCGGGCTGGAGCATGAGCCAGACCCCATAGCCAAGAATTCCCAGAAGGAGCAGGAGGTTGATGGTCTGGTGGGCGGGTAACCGGATGGACTTTCCGCTGATCCAGCCTTCCAGCTTACCATAAGCAATAATGCTACCCGAAAACGAGACGGAACCAATAAGCGTACTGAGGAGGATGCCGGCAACGCCCAGCGTCAAATAGGGATATTCGCCGGGCGCAGGTGGAACGTGCTCCAGTTCCATAATGGAGATCAATGCGGCGCATGCGCCGCCCATCCCGTTGAAGAAGCTGACCATTTGGGGCATTGCCGTCATGGGGACGCGCATGGCTAAGAACCAGCCAATGGCGGTACCCACTGCCAGCGCCAGGAAGATCCATTCCAGGTGGCGTAAGGAATGCCACGTGCCATCTTCTACGTAGCGGAAGAGAAAGATGGTGCCCAGGATGGCGAGCGTCATACCGGTGGCGGCAATCAGGTTGCCGCGCCGTGCAGTTTTGGGATGGGCGAGCATTTTCAGTCCTGCTATAAATGTCAGGGAGGCAAGCACATAGATGATTGCCAGGATTTGCATGGGCAGGGGCATGGCTCCCAGGTTTTTTTCTTTATTTCGTGGATTTGTCTGAAGGAGAACGGAACATTCGGAGCATCCGATCGGTTACCACGAAGCCCCCCACTACATTGAGCGTGCCCAAAAGCACTGCCAAGAAGCCCAGGGTGAGCATCAACCAATCCCCTTCGGGGGCGATGCCCAGGGCGATGATCCCGCCAATGATGACCACGCCATGAATAGCGTTGGCGCCAGACATCAACGGCGTGTGCAGAATTGTGGGCACAGCCGAGATGAGCTCCACGCCCAGAAACAAAGCGAGAATCACGATGTACAGCATCTGGAGGTTATCGGTGATCCAGGTGATGATTTCCATGGGTCGGCGTTTTTCTTGCTCTCTCCTGGTTCAGGTGGTGTTGAGGTGCTCCCGCACACGCGCACTGCGAATTTCTCCCTGGAAGACGATCAGGCTTTCGTGAATGATTTCGTCGTCTATTTGGGGCTGGATTTTCCCATCCCGGATCAATAATGGCAGGAGATTGGCGATATTCCGGCTGAGCAGCTGGCTGGCAGTTCCTGGAAAACGTGCTGCCAGGTTTGAGTCGCCAATGATGCGTCTGCCTTCCCACAGGATTTCTTCACCGTCTTTCGTCAGGGCGCAGTTCCCGCCGAAGCGCGCAGCCATATCCACGAGGACTGCTCCCACCGGCATTTGCCGAACGGTTTCCTCGGGAATGAGCAGGGGTGCGCGTTTGCCCGGAACTGCCGCTGTCGTGAACAGGATGTAGGCACGGGCGGCGTACTGTGCGATGACTTCGCGCTGGCGCCGAAGGAATTCTTCTGTTTGTTCTACAGCGTATCCGCCGCGTTCTTCCTGGCGTGCACCTTCTACTTCTATGAATTGCCCGCCTACGCTTTCCACCTGTTCGCGGGTGGCGGCACGGACGTCAAAGGCGTAGACTCGGGCGCCTAAGCGCCGGGCGGTGGCGATTGCCTGGAGCCCCGCCACCCCTGCGCCAATCACGACGACTTCTACAGGGCGAACCGTCCCTGCCGCGGTAGAGAGCATGGGCATCAGTACGGGGATGCGTTCCGCGGCAAGGACAATGGCGGCGTAGCCGGCGACTGTCGCCTGCGAGCTGAGCACGTCCATACTCTGTGCTCGCGTAATGCGCGGGATGGCATCTAGGGCGACCAGCGACAAATTATGCTGAGCCACTTCCCGGGCGTATTCCGGATGCCAGGCAATAAAAGGCAGCGTAATGATGCAGGCACCCGCCTTGCATTTTGCCAGTTCTTGGGGAGGGGGCGGTTCTAAGCTAAGAAGCAGGTCTGCCTGACGAAGGATCGTCTGACGGTCTGTGAGTTGAACACCTGCCTGGTGGTATGCTTCATCGGGGAATCCTGCCTGTTCGCCAGCGTTGTGCTCTGTCAGAATTGTAAGTTCTTGCCGGGTGAGGTGCTGGCAGTCTTGAGGCACCAGCATAACGCGTCCGTCCTGCTGCTTCAGCACGCCGATGCGCACCACTGTTCATCGGATTTTTGGGGTTCACTTTCCATCGGTGGGTGCGAGATGGTCTTGCTCACAGGTGTGGGATTTGAAGCGATCCTTTTTGCAGGTAAGGTAGACCACTTTCAGAGAAATTTTTGGCAGTGGGTCGTGCCAGCCCTTTGAAATGTTGAAATCATGTTCAACCGCAAAACTTAAGGGAGCTACTGACAACGGTCTGGGGAACTTCTTTTGCAGATCTTGATGTTGTTTTTGGGAAACCGATGGGAGTTCAGGGCATTTGGCAAACCTTTCAGAAAGGATGGAGGGTTTGATCCAGGCTGTGCAGATTATTCTGGCGTTGAGTTTGCTTGTTTTGATTCATGAATTTGGGCATTTTTTTATGGCAAGGTTGTTTGGCGTGCGTGTAGAGCGCTTTTTCATTTTTTTTGATGTGGGGGGCTTTGCCCTGTGGAAGAAGAAGTTCGGGCATACGGTGGTGGGAATTGGCTGGCTACCCTTGGGTGGTTATGTGAAAGTGGCGGGTATGGAGGAGACGCTCACCAAACGACATATTTTGCCTGCTCCCTGGGAGTTTGGTGCAAAGCCTGTTTGGCAGCGCCTTTTGATTATTTTGGGCGGGATTTTGATGAACGTGCTGTTTGCCCTTATCCTCTACCCGATAGTTTTGAAGGTGTACTATCCGGAGTATCATCCCATCAGTGTATTTCAGGAAGAGGGGTTGTGTCCGTCGGGGTTTGGTCGGGATGTGGGATTTCTTCCAGGGGATTTGCCCCTCACTATAGATGGACAGAAGATAGAGCGCTTAGAGGATTTATCGCCGGTGGTTTGGCTCACGGCAAGTTCAGCCACGGTACTTCGTGGTGGGATGCCTGTTACGATTATGCTACCTGATACGTTTCCCCGGATGTTTTTCCGGCGGGGTTTGCCGCCGGTTCTTCGTCCGTGTCGGTGGTGGTTAGTGGTGGATTCGGTTGTTTTGGGTTCGCCAGCTGAACGTGCAGGCTTGCAAAAGGGCGATACGATTACGCACTTTAATGATACGGCGGTGGGTTTGCTGACTTCGCCCGAAGAGTTTTTCCAGTGGAAGAAGCGGTTTCGGGGTGATACGGTGCGTATTCGTGTTCGGCGTTCCATTGGGGGCATCACCGATCTTCTTGTGATTTTGCCGGATACTTCGGATCAGATGGGCTTTTCTTTTCAAATGGTGTTGCCGTATGGTCGTGCGCGTTATACGTGGTGGGATGTGTGGCGTGTAGGTGCGCGGGAGCTGTGGTGGATCACTGTAGGGAATGCGGCGGCGTTGATGTATGTGGTTCGTGGGTGGCTGCCGTTACGTGAGACGATTCACTCGCCGATTGCCTTAGCGCGACTGTATGCACCGCGGTTTGACTGGGGTCGGTTCTGGCGGATCACAGCGTTGTTTTCCATTATTCTGGCTTTTATTAATTTGCTTCCGATTCCGACGCTGGATGGCGGTCATGCTTTGTTTTTGCTGTATGAGATGGTGACGGGTCGGAAGCCTCATCCGAGGGTTGCCCAATGGCTTTCAATTCTGGGCTTTGTGTTCTTGGTGTTGTTGATGTTGTTTGCGATTTCCAAGGACATCTGGATGCTGATTCGTGGCTGATTGTTCAGTCGCTGGTACATTATGCGGTGTTGAGCGCAGGAACACTTTATGTTGTTTGTCAGAAAGTTTTGTTTTGTACTGATGGGGATGTGTCAGCAAATTTGCAAGAAATTTTGTCCCCGTTTAAAGGTTTGGCTTCTCGCAGTTGTCTGACATGACTTAACTTGTTTAGTAGAACCAGGCAGAATTCCAGGTTGGCTGTTTGAAGTCCCGGTTCCGTCGGTTCTGTACGCCCGTCGGGCAAAATCGTGGGAAAACACGCGGACCATGCCCTCATCCAAGCTGCCTCCACTGGAATACGAAGGGAAAGAGCCCTTAGAGCAGCCCCTGTTGAAACAGCCCTTAGAGCCGTTGCCTCCATCTATTGAGCACTTGCCGGCGGCGGCTTTACTGGTGGGCTGGCTACCCCGGGGCTTACGCCGCTCTATCCACCTGCTGTTGCAGCGCTATGACCGAAAGGACCAGTCGCTGGTCAAACTGTATGAAGCGATTCGTCAATGGTGGGCGCTCACGGACCGTCCTCCCCTTGCTGAATACCTGAAGAGTCAGGGTTTTCCGTTTCATTCTCAGCGACAGCGCCTGCATAAATTGTGGAATGCCTGTTTGCATGCCCTGGCAATTTATTATGCGCGTCAGCCGTGGAGTTTCACCAGAGACTTTGTATTTCTTGCTGTGATGTATCCGATTCTGGAGCATGTTACACTTCCGGAGGTGGTGGATCGCGTGTTGTCCAAGACTTCGTTTGGGTCGGCACAGCCTCATTCCACATTTCCCCCGGATATTTTGTATCGGCGCTTTTTTCGGACGTGGCTGGTGGTGACGGTTCGCCCCCCTGTTCATGTCCTGTATCCCGACAAATTTTTCTCGTATATGCAGGCATTTTCGCAAGAACTGCTGGGTATTGCATACGCTATGCTGGCGCATATGGCGGTCATTGCCTATCCCAAGATTGGCACGCGTGTCGGTTATCCCTACAGTGAAGCGGAGTTGCGCAAGTGGTTGTGGCATTTGTATTACTGGTTACGGCTTCGTCCTGTGTTTCGTGCGGACCCTGAATTGTCGCAGGTTTTTCATTTTTACAGGAAGCTGGCGCTGGTGTATCTGGGTCAGATTACAGGGTATTTGCCTGGATGGTTTGGCATTCCTCCCAGTTTTGTAGGTGAGCTGCCCCGTCAGATGCGCTGGGGCAAGTTACCGCCGGCACGCATGAGCTCGCATCAACTCATTCATATTTTGGCATCTCAGTATCTGGTGTGGCATCCGTGGATTCCTGCGGCAATGGTTCTGTATGATTGGCGTCGGAAGATTCTTCCAGTGTTGCAGGCATGTGTAGAGCCTTATTTAGAGGTGGCGTTAAACCGTGAGGACTGCTGGAGTCCTCTGGTCTCCTGGTATGCCACGCGTTTCCGATTTGGACCCATCATGCATGCTTTCCACGAAGGGGACTGGGATTCTTATTTCGCTCAACTCAAGCAGTTTCAATCGCTGCTTACAGACAAGTGGCAATATTTTCCGACGATTTCCGGATGGTACTATCGGATCCACATCCTTCAAGCCGTGTATCATCTCTTTTGTGGTGATGACGAACGTTTTTGGGCAACGTTCATGGAGTTGCATCAAAAAAGCAATCGTGTGGCAATTCGGATTTTGCAGACGGTGATGGCGTTACTGGAGGGGAAAACCCCAGCCTTAGAAGGTGTGTTGATTCAATGGCAATCCTATTGCAAGCGCTTGGAGAAGTACCAGGAGGATATTCCGGTGCTGGTGCAGAAGATTATGGAGGGTCTCCGAATTGCCTGTCAGATAGAAAAGCCCTCGGAGCGTTATCGTGAGTTTCTGTGGCAGTTCTTAGAGGAGGTAGAGCGCCTGTTCCAGGAGGATATGATTACGTTTCAGCGGTTTTCCTATAGTCAGTTTCCGCTGGTGTTGCGCTGGCGATTGGAAAATCCGCGGGGTGGGGTTCCGCCGGCACGCTGGATCCAGCAACAATGGGCGCGGTTTACGCCATGGCATAGTTGGCAAGCCCGCCTGAAAGCCATGTTGAAAGAAATTGACCGGGAGGTGCGTGCCCGGGGTAAGCGTGTTTCTTTTGTCCACCCACTGAATGCTATCCCATCTTCGGTATCCGATGCAAAACCGAGAAAAAGTACTGTATCGTGAAAAATTGCGTGGGTGCGTATTGCGTCCAGGGTTGATGGGCTTCTAAGGGAGCCTGGAAGAGGGCGTGGGGTTGCATATTACTGGTGAGTGCGGAGCGATTGACGATGTCCATAATGCTGACCACGATGCGCACGCCATGGGTAACTGACCAGCGTTCTATGCCGATCTGGTGTCCGCCGAAGCCCACGACTATGGCTACATTCCATGGGGCAAGAACGTTTTGTGCAGGTGGGTGGGGCACGTCGTAGGGATAGGAATAGCGGACCGCTAAAGGCAGCATGATCTGTGCACCGATTTCCAGGTAGGGGCCGCCCCATGTGAAGAATCCTCCGCGTTCGCCCCGTGGCCGAAAACGAACCAGAAAAGGGATTTCCAGATAGTCAATCTGGACGGCTTCCGGCGCTTTGACAAGGAGAGAATCACTGCGCTGATAGGCAAGGCGTTGCGTAACCCGGCGAAAATACCCGCCAATGAACAGACCATAATTGTAGTAGACCATATTGTATCCGATTGTGATGCCGACGTTCCAGGTGTCGCTCCAGCGCAGTGCGTAGTTGGGGTCGTTTGCCCAGTTTTTGTTGTAGAGGAGTGCGGGTCCGTAGCCGGCACGAGGTCCAAACATCCATCCGCCCTGGGCATGAAGCCCTGGATTCCATCCCTGGAACACGATTGTCAAGCCCCAAACCACTACCCGTACGATTGCAGAGAGGAATTGCTTGCTGGCTGGCATGGAACCGATTCCTTTTCGTGCAATACCTTGTTTCAAAAAACAAGATAGAGCACGTGAGCCAAACAAAAATGCGGGTCATGGCGTGTGAAGGCAGGTTGCAGGGGAAGGTTGCGCTGGTGACGGGTGGGTCCCGAGGGATTGGGAGGGCGATTGTTCAGCGCTTAGCCTCTGAGGGGGCAACGGTTTATTTCACGTACCGGCAGGCGCGGGAGTCGGCAGAGCGTGTTGCGATGGAGGCGCCCGAGGCGTTGTTTCCTGTTCAGGCGGATGTCCGGGATGCTGAGGCGATGGCAGGGGTCGTCCAGCGTATTCAGGAGGAACAAGGGCGACTGGATATCCTGGTGAACAATGCGGGGATTGCCCGCGATAACCTCCTGCTGCGCATGAAGGATGAAGAATGGAATGAAGTGCTGGAGGTGAATTTGTTTTCGGTGTTTCGGTTGACGCGTCAGGTTCTTCCGATAATGTTGCGTCAGCGTTCGGGTTCCATCATTAACATCTCGTCCATTATTGGATTGATGGGGAATGCAGGGCAGGCGAATTATGCCACGGCAAAAGCGGGATTAATCGGTTTTACCAAGGCTTTGGCGCGGGAGGTGGGTTCGCGGAACATTCGCGTTAATGCGGTGGCGCCTGGCTTCATAGAAACGGACATGACGGCGGGCCTTCCGGATGACGTACGCACTGCTTTTCGTCAGCAGATTGCTTTGCGCCGGTTGGGCAAGCCTGAGGAAGTGGCTTCGGTGGTGGCGTTTCTGGCATCGGATGATGCCAGTTACATTACGGGTCAGGTGCTGGTGGTGTGTGGTGGCTATCTGATTGCATGACTTGCCTATGGAGATCTGGGGGTGGGTACGTGTGGTGGTGGCACTTGTAGGTGCCCTCCTGATTGCAGGGCTGGGTTATTATCAGCTGTGGCGTGCGGAGGGTTCGGTGTTTTGGCGTCGCTGGCTGGTGCCTGCGTGCTTACGGGGTATAGCGTCGTTTCTGGTGCTCTGGTGGTTGATGGCGCCAATTGCCTGGCAGGTAGTTCGGGAGTCTGTCCCGCCCACGGTATATTGGCTGGTGGATGCTTCGCGCTCCATTGTGTATCGGCTCAGTGAGTCGTTATCGCTTCCGGAAGATTCGGTTCGTACGCTGCTGGAGCAATTGATTGACCGGACTGTTCAAGTTGTGGAAGAGTCTGGTTATCCTGTCTATGTTGTCTTTTCTGATGGGCATACGCTTTTTCCCCGGGATAGTGGAATTTTGTTTCCTGGTCGTCAGACGGATTTGTCCGGGTTGTGGCGGTTATTGCCGGTGCAGGACAGTCATCGTGTGTCTGTTTTGTTAACGGATGGTGTATCCACGGAGGTTGCCGGGGAGGTGGCGCTTCCTTCTGGGCGAAATCCTGCTTTTTTGCTTTCGGCGCTTCCGACAATGGGTGGTCTCTGCGATTTACGTATTGCTCAGGTGGATATGCCTGCCGCGGTCTTACAGGGTCAGCCTTTTTTTGTGCACGTGTGGCTTGAGAGTGTGCACTGTCCTGAAGCGCTGGTCAGCGTAGAAGTGCGTGCGAAGGGGATCAGTCGGTCGGCAACGCTGTCTGTACCGGGTTTTCAGCCGTTTCGCACGAAGGTTACGTGGCGCTTTCGGATTGACACGCCCGGACTTGTGTCTTTTACGTTTCGTGTGCCGGTTCAGTCGGAGGAAGCCAACCCGCTGAATAACCGCGTACATCGGTCGGTACGTGTTTTGCGTCAGGTGTGGCGTGTGTTGCTTGCCAGTGGATGGTTGAGTCCCGATGTGGGGGTTGTTGCCTCGGGGTTACGTCTTCATCCGGCGTTTCATGTGGAGCATCGGTTGCTTCGGGATTTAAGGGGGGCTGTGGATAGTGCGTACGATCTGGCGCTGGTGTGGCTGCCCGCGTATACTCCGCAGTGGAAGGAGTGGGCAAAGTGGCTGGAGCGCAATGCCCGGTGGCGTGTTTACTTTTTGTGGGATCGGACACAGGTGGTGCCTCGTCGGTGGCGCCGGTGGGTGCGCGCTTCTGGCGGTCAGGTACGTCCGCAGTGG
>JALWYU010000100.1 GCA_026992635.1 Bacteroidota bacterium
CCCCAACCCACCCACAACCACAAAAAACAAAAAATCCCCCTCTCATGACTTCCAAATCACAAAATCAACTTCTTTTCAAACTCCTGACCCGCCTCCTCATGGTGGGCTCAGCGGTGGCGCTCCTGCTGGTCTTTGTCTTTCCGCTCTGGCGTATTGACCTGAAAGCTCCGCAGTACCCTGAGCAACTGGGTATGTACATTTACATCAACAAGTTGAAGGGTGTGAAGAAGGGCGATTTGAAAAGCATTGATATTCTGAACCACTATGTGGGGATGAAGCCTTTGCCCAAGCCCGATGAAATGTGGGAGTTCAGGGTGTTTCCGATTGTGGTGGGTGGTATGGCGGTGCTGGCGGTGGTCCTGGCAATTGTTGGGAATCCCGTTCTGTATGCGGGCTGGGCGTTGCTGATGGCGGTGCTGGGCGCACTGGGCTTGTATGACTTTTACCTGTGGCTGTATGATTATGGGACAAACCTGGATCCCAACGCACCCATTAAACTGGTGGATGAGCATGGGAACCCGCTCAAGTACATTCCGCCGCTGATTGGCAGGAAACAGCTGCTGAATTTCACGGTGACTTCCTATCCGGTGACGGGTGGTATCCTGGTGGCAGTGAGTATTTTGCTGGCGCTGGTGGCGTTTTATGTGTGTATGCGTTATCGGGCGCGGGTAAGGCGTGTGCAGGCACCGTCTTCGGAAGTAGAGGGTGAATCGGTGATGGCGAAATCGGCAGTTCCAGCATGTTAGTTCGGCTGGCTGTTACAGCGGGTCTGGCGGTCGCACTCCTTAGCGGGTGTAGTCCCTCGCCTGACCCCATCAAGTATGGACAGGATCAGTGTGCTTATTGTCGGATGACGATTGCCGATGCCCGCTTTTCCGCCCAGATTGTTTTGAAGACCGGCAAAAACTTCAAGTTTGACGCCATTGAGTGCATGGTCTGGTTCGTACAGGAGGGACGTGTGGACACAGCAAAGATTCATCAGGTGCTGGTGGCGGACTTCTCCAGTCCTGGCAGGATGATTGATGGGCACACCGCCTGGTATCTGCACAGTGACCAGGTGAAGTCGCCCATGAGCGGAAACCTTGCCGCTTTCCCTTCACGAGAGGTAGCACTTCAGTTTCAGCAGAAGCTGGGTGGACGCCTGCTCAGGTGGCAGGACCTCCTGAAGACAGTTCAAAAACCCGGGCACACCTCCAGTTAAGGTGGATGGACACATGGCTGGATGGGGCTGGCGGATCCCGTACCCGGCACCAGCTTTCATGGTCGCCGGGCTGAGTATACTGTCCTGGGTGGTGTATGGAGCGACGCTGGAGGTGTGCCCAACCTGTTCTATCCGGACTATTCGCGAGGGTGTACGTCTTGCCCAGCCCCATGACACTGTCTGGGTGCGCCCCGCCCGCTACACCGAGTGGGACGTACCCATCGACAAACCCCTTACAATCATTGCCGACTCAGGGGCGATCCTGGATGTGCAATTTCGCGGGCAGGGACTCATCATCCACAACGTGGATTCGGTGACCGTGATCGGACTGGCAATTCGGAACATCGCCTTTTCCTCGCTGGAAGAGCTGAGTGCCGTAACAGTACTCAATGCCCGTTACTTCCGCCTGTTGAACCTCCGTATTGACAGCGTGTTCTTCGGGATTCTGGTTGAGCATTCGGTGCATGGCGAAATTGCGCACTGTGTGATTCGGTCTTCTACCAGCGGGCACGACGAAGCCACTATGGGTAATGGCATCCACCTGTGGAAAAGCGACAGCATCCACATCCACCACAACTACATTGAAGGAATGCGCGATGGCATCTATTTTGAATTCGTCACTGCCAGCCTGATTGAACACAACACCAGTGTGGGCAACCTCCGCTATGGACTCCATTTCATGTTTTCCAACAACGACGTCTACCAGTATAACTGGTTTGAGCGCAATGGTGCGGGCGTCGCCGTCATGTTCTCCCGTAATATCCAGATGCTCCACAACACCTTCATCCACAACTGGGGAATGAGCGCTTATGGACTTCTTCTCAAGGAGATTTACGACGGTGTGATCCAGCATAACCGGTTCATCCGCAACACCACTGCCATACGCATTGAGGGGTCTACGCGAATCCACTACGAATACAATGTCTTCATTGACAATGGGTGGGCAGTGAGCTTTGTGGGTGGTGCTTACGACAACTTTTTCTTCAGAAACGACTTTTCCGGGAACTCTTTTGACGTGGCATACTTTGGTAGACCAAACAACAACCGGTTCATGGAAAATTACTGGAGCAAATACTCGGGGTACGATCTGGACAGGGACTCGCTGGGGGATGTCCCCTATCGGCCAGTGGGACTCTTCACCTATCTGACCATGCAGGTGCCGGAAACCGTCGTCCTCCTTTACAGTTTTCTGATTCGGATTCTGGATCTGGCAGAGCGCCTCTTTCCGGTGTTGACGCCCGTGGAAATCCAGGATCCCAGACCTCGCCTTTACCCATGGCACTCGTTGAGTTCAGAAGCGTAAGTAAGCGTTATCAGCGGGTGGTCGCCCTTGACCAGGTCAGTGCCCGTATTCTGGAGGGATCCTGTACGGCGGTTGTGGGTCCCAATGGCTCGGGGAAGACCACGCTCATCAAACTGCTTATGGGACTTGCCATCCCGGATTCTGGCACGATTCTCTTTCGGGGGACAGACATTCGTGGCAAGTACGCTTATCGGCGCCATATCGCCTACATGCCCCAGCTTTCTTACTTTCCAGCGAACCTGCGCGTATCAGAGCTGTTTGCTTTACTTCCGAGGTTGCGCCGCCAGCCTGCCAATCCCAATCCACTCATTGAACGCTTTGGTATCCACACGTATCTGCACAAGCGGTGGGGCACACTTTCCGGCGGTATGAAGCAGAAGGTCAGTCTGGCGTTAGCACTCATGTTTGACGTTCCGCTCTATGTGCTGGACGAGCCCACCAATGGTCTGGATCCCGTTGCCACCCGGGACCTCATTCGGTTGCTCACATCCATGCTCAATCAGGGAAAGACCATTCTGTTTACGGGGCATGTGATGGCGTTTGTGGAGCGCATAGCCTCTCACGTGATATTCCTCGTGGAGGGAAAGAAGTACTTTGAGGGGGCGCTGAAGGAGCTGCTCACCAGAACCAGGACTTCTTCACTGGAGGAGGCGGCTGTTCATCTGATTATGAACCACTCTGGAGTGCAGGGATTAGAGGTTCGTCCCCAGCCTGTCAGAACCGAATCTTAAAAAGCGGCTTATGGGGCAGATCATCCTGTATGTGATTCGCGACCTGGTGCGGAGCCGGTGGACACTCGCCTACACCCTCTTTTACCTGCTTGTGGGCTTTGGTGTTCTGTTGATGGGCAGGGATCCAGCCCGGGCGATGGTGACCTTCCTCCAGATTGTCCTGATTTTGACGCCACTGATGGGTACGCTCTTTGGCATCATGTACTACTATGCCACGCGTGATTTTCAGGAGCTGCTTCTGGCGCAACCCCTGCCCCGTACACATGTACTGCTGGGTCAGTGGGTGGGGATTGCCCTGTCGCTGGGTGTCAGTCTTCTTGTGGGGCTGGGTACTCCATTTGTGGTTTCTGGATTTGGAGTTGGGTATTCGCTGGTTGCTGCCACACTCCTGGGTGTGGGCATGCTGCTTGGTGCTATTTTTGCCGGGCTTGCCCTCAGCATGGGACTTCTGACTGATCACCGCATCCAGGGCTTTGGTATGGCATTGATCCTCTGGTTATTCCTGGCAGTTGTTTACGACGGGCTGGTCCTGGCACTTCTGATGATCTTGCGGGACTATCCCGTGGAGAAGCTGGCTTTAGTCCTCACGTTTTTGAATCCCATTGATCTGGCACGCATCCTCCTGATTATGCAGATGGATGTATCAGCGCTTCTGGGCTATACAGGAGCGGTTTTTCGGGAGTTTCTGGGTGCCAGCCGGGGTATGGTTGCATCGGCGGGTGCCCTCGTACTCTGGCTTGCTATTCCGGCTATTCTGATTGTCTGGCGCGTACGGCGTAGAGATTTTTGAAAACAGGGTGCTAAAGTGGCTATTCCTGGTCATATTGCGCCCAATGTGCGTATAAGGAGTTCGGGCAAAGAAATCCTGTTGAGGTCGTTCATAGTACATAGCACGAACGAAGCACCATCCATAATTGCAAATTGGACATTCCAGGGAAAGGCGAACAGTTTAGTACAAGCATATGGGTGCGTAGAGGCGCACAGTCGCATCTTTAGACCTGCACCCAAGATAGAAGCAGAATGCGAAAAAGTAATACAACAGGTTGAAGTGTAATGCTCTTTTATACTTTTGAATTCATAAAGGAATACGTGATGACTCAAACTGCATGGGTTGCTTGCAAAATCTCGGCGGAAAGTAATTTGATTAATTTGGCGACTTGGGCTTGATGCCCTGAAAAGTTCGCAACCTATATTCACAGATTTTTCAATGATCATGCCCCTTCATTTTTGGGTAAGCTCGGTAGCAATAATCCAGGGAGGATGCCAAAAAGTTCCCGCGCTGTGTGGCATCTGAGTTCACTTCTGGCACCTGTTCAAATTTGTGGCTTGCTTGGTGAAATTTATGCATTTTGGTCTGGCTTTTCAGCCCCAAAACCAATTTCTGTTATGGTTCAGGTTTACGTAGTATGCTTTGTGTATGCTTTGTGTCTCTTAGTTGAACAGAGGTACCAGCGCACATGTCTGCTCATTCATCAACCTGGGATGTCCTTCTCAGTAGATTTCTGAGGTGCTTCTTTTCGGCTTGCTTGCTTTTAGTTTGAGTGACAGGGCTCAGCAGTTGCTTGCGAGGAATTATTCGCGCCGTATCTGGGTTGTTTGACCAGGTGGGTCAGGAGGTAAGTGCGTTGGTAGCCAATGCTTTAAGAAGCGGAGGAGTCCCTCGTGGAGGGGGATGCCTTCAACCTGGGCGATGAGAAAAGGAGCCAGCCCGGTTTCTAAGGCAAAGTGGAGGCTCGCCCGATTCGTCGTGCATTGTTTCAGGTGGCAGTAGGCTTCCGTGAGGAAATCCTGATTGATGTAGGCGTATTTGGCTTTTCGGAGGATGCGGAACAGGTGCAGCCACTGTGGTGCACGAATTGTGCGGAGTGCGAGTCTGTAAAGGGTTTCTGCGAGGGTGGCGGCAGTACGCAGTTGTCCTGTGTGCCAGAAGTAGCACCACAGGGCAGTGTACATGCGCAGGGCAAGCCCTGGTGTTAGGGAATAGGTGGAGTTGGGTTTGAGGTGGGGGAGTGGGGTGGAGCGTCCAGGTACTTGCATCCATTGAAGGACGAATTGCCAGACCCAACCAGGATGCCAGGCGGGCAACCGATGGGGTAGTTCCGGGTTGATATCCAGTGTGCCTGTATACAGTGCGCTGAGCAAGGTCAGTGCCTGGTATGCAGGTTGGTCCGGTGGGGGGATTGTATCCAGTGGCAGGGTTTGCAGTTTGTGTGCGGCGTGTTTGGGATTGCCCATGAGCAGTTGCCCAAAAAGTTCAAAGTAGGTAAGCCGGGAGAGGATGTCCGGGATTGTCCAGTTGAGGTAGTGGAGCCATCGCTTCATGATCTGGTTGAAGGTGAGGGCGTCAGGGTGAAACTGGAGGAAGGCGGATGCTCTGAGCAGGTTGAGCCACTGGAGCAGGCAACAGCGTGCTTGCCAGGTAGACAGCTGTTCATAGAGGTTGTGGATTGCCTGGATTGCATGTTTGGGGAAGTGTGTCTGGTCATTGTCTGTCGTGATGGGCAAGAGATGGGTTCGGAATTGGTGTGTGAAGTGGGCGAGCACGTTGTCTGTCCACTGGCGAATTGCGGAGGTTTGCCCAGTGGTGGTAGCGGTGCAGTGGCAGTGCCAGTAGCCAGACAGCCATTGCGTGTTCAGGGGCGTGCTGGTTCGCGTGGCTTGGCGGTGGAGGTAAAGGGCTTCGGGCAGGAGTCCCCGATACAGGCAGAAAGAGATCAGGGCACTTGTGGAGTCAATGGGTTTGGGGAATGTGTAGTGATGGGTGAGCCAGTCCTGGATTTGGGGCAGGACCCATCGGAGGAAACGTTCGTATCGTTTACGGAGTCGGGCAGGTTCTATGTGGGGAAATAGCTGGCGGAGTTCAAGGGGTTCATTACAGGCTGAGTGGGTGGTTGCAGTGGTTTGGATCAGGGTAGTTCCCATCTGCTGGATTGTGGGGGAAGTGGTTTTCAACCGGGTTTGAAGGAAGGTTGTGAGCGCCTGTCGTTCCTGTTCAGTCAGTGCGGCAAAGAAGTGGAACCAGCGAAAGCGTACATGGGGCATGGTAGGGATTTTCCGGTCAAGGTATGTAACCCGTATTTGACCGGCAAAACAAAAGATCCATCAGAAGGATTCCCGGTTGTGGATCAGTGGAGAATAGTGAGGGGTGCATATACGGTCTGGTTGCACAGTACGCCTGTGATCAGGTATTTGCCCGGTGGTGCGTACCATTCAATCTGGTGGTAGGTGCCCTGTACGTGGACAGTGTGGAGGATTTGTCCTGTGAAGGTGGAGAGCAGGAGCTTGCCTGTACAGGGTTGGTGCCAGGTCAGGAGGAGGCGCCCCGAGGAGTAGCTGGTGGTGAGGGTGAATGGGGCTGTAAAAGTGGTTTGCTGTCCGATGGGGATCGTGGCGGAGTACCAGTGTTGTGTGGCTGTGGCGTAGTGGAGGCGCAGATAGCGGGTTGTTGGTGGCAGGTGTCCCTGCCATTTGTTTGGCGTGGCGTGGGTAGGGGGCAGGGTGTCTATGGGTTGCCAGGTGAATCCATCGGGGGAGCATTCCAGTGTAAGGATTCCTGTTGTGGCGGGGTTGGGCAGGTCGGCATAGAAGTGGACGGTCCACTGGTTGGGGGCATCTTGCTGGACACTGGTGATTTGGAGTGTGATGAATGGAAGGGTGGTGCACTGGGAACCATAAGTGTTGCCGATAGTCAGGAGGGGGAACAATGTGGTTCGGTACACAAAACTGTATGAAGTGCTGAAGGGGAAGACGGTGGTGAGTGCGGGAATCCAGGGTGTGGATTGGTTGAGGGTTCCCCAGGCGCAGTAGCAATCTGCGAGGTTGGCGTTTGTCCGTATGTAAACAGCGTTTCTGGGCAGGAAGCCGGGTCCGCCGTCGTCGGTAAGTCCCACGAAGAAGAAGCCAGAGCTGGCGGGTGCTTCTATGAGTGCGTTTGCGCCGTAGGGTTCGTCGGTTGCGTAGTTGCCGGTGAGGTAGACGTCGTAGAATTGAGTTTGGGATGGGATACCAGTGGCGGAGGAAGCGCGCACTATGTAGAAGTCTTCAGTGTAGCCTGAGAGGACGTTGGACTGGGATTTGCCGAGCATGAGGATATCGCCGTTGCTCGCCTGGATTACAGTGTGGAATTCGTCCCATTGTGTCCCGCCGTAGACTCTTCCCCAGAGTATGGTGTTGCCATTGGCGGAGATGCGCAGTGCGTAGGCTTCTCGGTTGCCATAGGGCTGGTAGGATTCGGTTCCGCCTACGATCAGGTAGGAGCCATCCTGGAGGACTTCTATATCCAGTGCGGACTCGTAGCCGGAGCTCCCGATGAGTCGTGCCCACTGGAGTGCTCCAGTTAAACCTATGTGTATCAGCAGGATTTGTCCTGAGTTGCCGTAGGAGAGGGAGGTGCCGACGAGTATGTATCCCGTGGCGGTTTTCCGGATTTCGGTACCCATCTCTTCGCCGGCCGCGCCATAGGTTCTGAGCCATTCTAAGTTGCCTGTATTACGGTTGATTTCCATAGCGAAGATGTCGCGTTGTCCGGCACCCAGTGAGTAGGTTCCGCCGACGATGACGTAGTCGCCATCGTGAGAGAGGGTTCCCGAGAAGGGGATATCGCGCTGGTTGCCCAGTTTATATCGGTAAGCCCAGAGGATGGTGGGTCCGGTTGTGGAGAGTGCGATTCGGATGAGCCAGACGTCGCCCTGGTCGCCCACAACGCCCGTATTACCGGTTTCCATAATGAGGAGGTAGTTGCCATCGGGATCACGCAGAATTGCCCGGATTTCTTCGTTAGGTGCACTGGTTCCGATGCCGCGGATCCAGTAGGGGTTGCCCTGAGGATTCCAGTAGACGAGTAAGCCATCGGCACTGCCTGCGGACCAGGATCGTGTCGCTCCGCCGGTAAGGAATGCCCATCCGTTGAGAGCGATTGCGTAGAAGGCGTCATAGTTGCCTGCTGTACCCACATGGACGCATCCTGTAGTGAGCACGGGTTGGGCAGTGCTCACAGGAAGTTTGAGCGCTGAACTGAGCAGTCCGCTTATTGTGAGGATGCAAAAGGGAGACAGGTACGTAAGGGAAGTACGCACTGGCATACGCATGCAAAGCAGGATTTTGACGGTGGGTTGCTCAGGAAGAAGCTAATGGCTGGTCGTGAGCGATTCTGGAAAAAATTCCCGGGTTTTGTGACGAGGTGTGAAGATGGTACTGGTCTGGTATAGGGTTGAGGTGGTGAAGTCAATTCCTCACACTTTGATCTGAACACATTCTTGATTTGATGCAATTGCTGAGAGCAACCTGTGATGAATTGGGGACATTTGCTTGAAATAGGGACATTGTCAGCCATAATGTGGGTTGCCTGACAGTTAATTATTATTGTGGAAGCCGGGGTTACTCCTGGGACAGTGGTGTGGCAAACCTGTGAGCCATGCGAGGTCAGTGTAGACTGTGTGGGTTTGGCTGGCTGGGTCTGGCAGTGTCCGTGCTGTCATGTGGGTGGTGGCTGACGCAAGCACAAAATGTGGGAATTGGTACACTTACCCCACACAGTACTGCCCGCTTAGAGATTATGGATACGATTCGGGGTCTGCTGATTCCGCGATTAACGACGCGTCAAAGAGATATGATTGCGGACCCTGCCCACACGCTGATCATTTTCAACATTGACTCGTTTTGTCTGGAGGTTTACGATACGGTTACGGCGCGCTGGTATACGATAGGCTGTCCGCGAAATTGCCAGTCCCCTGGCTGTAACCTGTCGTTTTACCCGACGGGCTCCGCCTGCCGCGGACAAATGCTGACGTTTCAGGCGAGCTGTTCGGATGCCACGGCGTTTCACTGGGTGCTTCCGGCGGGATGGACAGTTCTCAGCCAGACGGGCAACAGCATTACTGTTCAGGTGGATACGCCCGGAGGATTGGTTCAGCTGGTGGCGTGCAATTTGTGCGGATGTACCGACACGGTTTCACAGTACATTCAGGTGGATACGTGTTTGTCGCTGTGTGTGGACTGGACACAAGTTGGCGAGCTCCATCGGATTCGGCGCGGTCCAGGGAATACGTTGCTGGTGGCGGCAGAGGGTGCGCACCTGATCCAGATGGACGCATTTGGCACTGTGCTGCTCAACCGAAAGTACTCTGCACTGAGCGATGCCCGGGATGTGCTTTATCACTCATCGGGACTGGTCTACCTTACGGGCTGTACGAATGCCGGAGGAATCGGCGCGAGCGATATTTACCTGAGTGCTATAGACCTGAATACAGGCAATGTGCTGTGGACAAAAGTCTATGGTGGTGCCAGTGCCGAATGTGGCTATGCTCTGGCGGAAGGTCCACAGGGCACGATCTATATTGTGGGCTATTCGCGCAGCTGGACCAACGGTGGGTCCGATGGTGTGATTCTGCATGTGGATGCAACGGGTAATCTACTTCAGGGTTGGCATTTAGGAGGGGGTGGCGAAGAACGCTTCTACGATGCCGTGTCGGCAAGTGGGGGTGACCTGATCGTTGCCGGTCGTGTGCCCTTTGCCAATGTTGGCAATGAGGACTATCTGGTATTCCGGATGACTGCCCAGGGCACGATCATCTGGAAGAAAGGGTTGGGAACCACCAATCGCGAGGCATACGAACCTGTGTTAATGCTGTATGGCGATACACTGTTTGTAGGTGGTGGGTGGCGGTATCAATCGCCGCCGCCAGGTATTCTTACCTTTGACGGGAATAGCGAATTGTTTGCGCTCAACGTGAATACGGGTGATCCTTACTGGCACGGCGAATACGACTTTTTTGATGTGGATTACATTACAGGCGTAGGTGTGAGCGGTGGGAAAGGCTACCTGCTTTCTGTAAGTCACATGGACTTTGGTGATCCCTTTGGACGGGTTACAGTTGCCGCCTTTCAGCTGAACAATGGGACGCTTTTGTGGCAACGCTATACGACGTACGACATAGCGGATGGGGACCTGATCGGATTGCCGGGTAATCTGGTTGTGGTGGGCTATCGGGTGTCTCCACAGATTGCAGTGATTGTAGACGATAAGAACTGCTGTTTGCAACCGACGTCGCCGGTGACGCCCAGTGCTTCTACAGTGGTGGTTACGACCAGTCTGTACACGTTGCAAGCCATTAATCCGGCGGATATTACGGTGATGCCCTTGGGTGTGAGTGGGCAGGTTGCGGGGAGTATGGCGGTGGATTGTGTGGAGTGAGGTTTTGGTGCGGGGCGTTCGGCGCTGGTTTGCAGGGAGTTGTGGCGACCTGCAGGTCGCCACAACTCCCTGCAAACCAGCGCCGAACGC